>CAMWIF010000051.1 GCA_947174225.1 uncultured Porphyromonadaceae bacterium
CGTCAACGCAAGTTGACAGGATTTCCATGATTCTGTTGCTTTTCTCAGTTTTGACTTTATTAAAAATCATTGCACCATATATCATAAGGAAGAAAGTAAGGAACATGCCTAACAACATTCCTGCTACCTTTGCCATTGTCATTTCCTCCGGATCGGGAGTAGTGTTCAACTTTTCCGATGCCTGCATAAAAGTATCAGATTCTGCAGCCAGCCAGCCAAAGAATAGGGAAAAAGCAATGATAATCACGGGCACTACCAATGTGCCGATCCAGAATCCTTTTGAACGAATGTCGGTAAGGAATTCGTGCTTTATAATTAAAGATAATTGACTCATATTGTATTCTACTATGAATTTAGTGTATATGCGAGGAAAATATCATTGAGGGTAGGGAGACGTTCTTCAAATGTAAGGATCTCACCTTGAATGGAAACAGCTTCCAAAATATCATTATTGCGTACTCCATCTTTCTTCTTGAGAGAATACGCGCTCCCTCTCCTCCACTTGGCAGGCTCAGTCTCCTCAACCTTTTCAAAGAGGTTGCTATCGAGCAAAAGAGGAATTGATATGGGATTACGTGTGGTGAGTAGGTACTCAGATGTCTTATGCTGCTCTTTGATAGCCCCAATCTCACCTTTTACGAGAAGTTGACCGTGATTTATGAGGGCAATGGTGTTGCACATGTCCTCAATAGCCGGCATATTGTGAGAGGAAAGCATAATGGTGGCTCCCTTCTCACGTAGGCGGGCAATGAGATCTTGCAGAAGAGCGCCGTTTATAGGGTCAAAACCACTGAATGGCTCGTCAAGAATAACCAGTTGCGGCTCATGGACGAGAGTGGAAATGATTTGTACTTTCTGCTGGTTACCTTTTGAGAGTTCCTTCACCTTTCGCTTCCCTTGACCTTGAAGGTTGAATATCTCCATATATTCGTTCATTACTACCCGGAGTCTTGGCAGGTCACCTCCCTTGAGTTGTCCGAAGTAGAGAATCTGATCTTCCACTTTAAGCTTATCATAGAGACCTCTCTCTTCAGGCATATAACCGATTTGCCGGCCTGCTTTCAGTGATGCCGGTATGCCGTTTATGGTGACTGTGCCGCTGTCGCTTACAAGCAGACTGTTAATAATACGCAGGAGAGTGGTCTTGCCGGCACCGTTGGGTCCGAGTAGACCGCAAATCTCTCCTTGACCTACCGAAAAGGTCACATTGTCAAGTGCCTTTGTGGTAGCGTAGTTTTTTACGAGACTGTCAATTTCAAGAATATTCATGATTATACTTTTATTTCGGCATTGATGTGTAAGAACATCAGTGGTTTCCGGTTGATTATTTTCTTTGCGCCGAGGTGGGGCAGATAATACGGTCGCCTATATTTTTGGCAAATTCGCTTCTAAGCTTTATTATCTCTGCCAAATGCGCCTGAATTCTGCGCTCCTCTTCGAGCTGACCCTTACCGGCAATTTCTTGGAACTGACTAAGCAGTCTTTTAAGCTGTATGTCAAGAATACCGTTTTTCCAAACAGTGATTGCCATAGGCAAGAGGTTAAATAACTTATCTTCCTCACTTTCGACAGGGTGTTCTCTGGAATATATCTGGCTAAGCTGATGACGTTCGAGAATAGCTTCATTGGTAAGTGTCCTGACAACATCATCTTCGTGGCTGGCGAGCAGTCGAGAGGGATAACTACGAGAGAAGCGCGTGATTTCTTCTTGCATCTCATCGCGGATTTTTTCATCAAGTTTTATCTCCTCTTTCTGAATCTCGGCTATGGTGAGGTTTTTAGAGCCGATAATATTATAGCCTTCGTTACGCTTCTGCTCAAAACCATCGGCTAATTTCTGTTGGAACTCCTCAAGGTCATTGCGGAAAGCTGGAAGTAGGTCTAATAACAGTTGAAAGATATGGGCAAATTCCGGAACAGAAAACGCCAAGTCGTCATTACTAAGTTCCTCCTTCACAAATTCTACAACCGTAAGATAGTGCTTGTATTCATCGTCTTGTCTTCCGTTCTCCTGGTCAAGAGATTCACAGAAATTAACATAACCATACCTGAGACAATATTGGATAACCTTCCATTCCAACGGACGTAAAGGATTTGTCTCAACAGAAATTTTCGAATTATAAATTGATTTAGTTGGTGTCTGAACAGGAGATGGATTTACAGTAATGGTCTGTTCCATGAGAGGGGAATTCCTGACAGGCTGGGGAGTGATTCTGCCATTATCCAAGTCCCTGTTAAGCTTTCGCATCTCACGTTCTTTCTTGCTCTTCTCCTTTATGACCGCATGTGCCTCTGCCGTGGCGCTGCTGATAGCGTCTTCACTTACACGCATTATGCGGCTACACTCCTGGATGTAGACCTCACGCTTCACCTTGTCAGGGATATGAGCAAGAGTATCAACCATACTTCTGATCGCTGCCACACGTTTTTGAGGATCATTCTGTGCTCTGTCAATCAGCACACGGGCTTTGAAGTGTATAACATCTGTAGAGTGCTCTTCCACATATCGCCGTAGCTCTTCCGGTGAATGTTTACGGGCAAAAGAGTCCGGATCCTCTCCGTCCGGCAAGAGTAATACACTGACATCTAAATTATGGCTAAGGAGCATATTCATGCCTCTGAAAGCTGCTTTTATGCCCGGCTCATCACCATCATATATCAGGGTCACATTTTTTGTGAAACGATGAATGAGCGCAATCTGCTCGTCGGTGAGGGCTGTGCCGGAAGATGCGACCACATTCTTCAGTCCGGCTTGCCACATCCCTATCACATCGAGGTAACCTTCAACAAGGAAGCAACGATCTTGAGATACGATGGTCTGTCGTGCTTGGCTCATACCATACAGTTCGTAGCTCTTCTTGTAGATTTCTGACTCGGGAGAATTGACATATTTTGCTGACTCTTGCTTCAGAGTACGCCCACCGAATCCCACAACCTTGTGGGAAGAACTCATAATAGGAAAAATTATACGACCTCGAAAGCGGTCATAATCATATCCTTGCTGACTTGTGCCGATAAGACCGAGTTCTTTAAGCAGAGTAAGATTAAATCCCTTTTTCTTAGCCTCCTCGATAAAAGCGGTACTGCGGTCAAGTGCGTAGCCAATGTGAAAAGCTTTTATAGCTTCTTCTGTCACTCCCCTTGAGTAGAGATACTGTAGGCCTATGTCGTGTCCGTCAGGTGTCTCATGAAGATTCTTCTCAAAAAGTTGCATAGCCCATTCATTGGCGAGATACATAGCTTCTTTTCTCTCCATTGAGGCTCGTTCTTCGTCAGTTATCTCTTTCTCCTCAATTTTTATGCCGTATTTCTTTGCCAGCTGACGCAGTGCCTCATAATAGGATATGCCCTCCTTTTGCATTATGAAATTAACCGGAGAGCCACCTTTTTTGCAAGAGAAGCAAAAACAGAAGTTACGCGCACGGTTTACGGAAAAAGATGGGGTGCGCTCGTTATGAAACGGACAGAGACCTTTATATCCACCTCCACTTCTGACAAGATGGACATAATCACTTACAACATCGACAATATCAGCTGTGTCCTTAATTTTTTGTTGAGTCGCCAGATCTATCATTTTTCACAACGCCTCTTTTGCAGCGATAATTTTTTAATAAGTAATCCTCCTTATTCCGAAACTCTCTTCAGAGGGGGAAGGGGTGTAGAGCTGAGAGATGAGATTATGAATCTTTTCGTTGGTGCTGAGTCGTGTAGGCACCAACGGCAGACGCAATTCATTTTCAATTAATCCAAGTGCATTAAGGGCACACTTTACACCGGCAGGGTTACCATCAACAAAAAGGAGACTGAAAAGCTCATTGAAACGCCAATGAATAGGTAAAGCTTCTTGATATTTTCCTTCAAGACACAGCCTTACCATCCTGCCAAATTCCATTGGGAATGCATTGCCAATCACAGAGATGACTCCTACGGCTCCTAATGTCATCAGGGGATAGGTAATGCTGTCGTCACCTGAGATAACCTCAAATTTTTCGGGTTTATTCTTGATGATTTCCTCGATTTGGGCAAAATTGCCGGACGCTTCTTTTACACCGATAATATTCTCGAAATCACGTGCCAGCGAGAGGGTAGTGGCAGCGGTCATATTCACTCCTGTTCGCCCCGGCACATTATAGAGTATCACAGGAAGAGGCGATGCCTTGGCTATCTCAGCATAGTGACGGTAAATGCCCTCCTGCGAAGGCTTGTTGTAGAAGGGCACTACGGAAAGAATAGCGTTGAAGCCTGTGAAATCAGTATTCTTAAGTTCATTGACAACTAACTGCGTATTGTTGCCACCCACTCCTAAAACGAGTGGTACTCTCCCGGCATTAGTCTTTATAATTTCTTTTCTGATTGCTTCTTTCTCTTCCGGGAAGAGAGCGGGAGTCTCACCTGTAGTTCCAAGCACTACAATATAATCACAGAGTCCTTCGATCACATATTCCACCATTCGGCGAAGTGCTTCGAAATCTACAGTCTTGTCCTGTCTAAAAGGGGTGACCAGTGCAACCCCGAGACCTTTAAGTGTCATATCAGCCATAATAGGTTGGTAAGAGGAGAATGTTTTGAATTTTTGATTTGTAAATGCAAAGTTAATTATTTTTTTGTAATTTTGTGGTGCAAGGTCGCAACAATGTGAACAAGACGACCACTGCTTCATATAGTATCTTATAATTCAAAGCGATGGCCAATTCCACTTCAATCAAAGAAAAGTTTCAAAGTTTTTGGAAAGAGCTTCTTTCCTATTTTAATGTGGCTGAAGATCTTGAGCCACAACTTAAGGCGGAACAGACGATTCGCTCCGGAGTGAGTTTTAAGGGTAGCCAGCTTTTGGTGCTAATCTTCGCCATATTCATTGCTTCCTTAGGATTAAACACCAACAGCGTGCCGGTGATAATCGGCGCGATGCTGATTTCGCCCCTTATGGGTCCGATAATCGGTATGGGGCTTGGCATCGGTATCGAGGATTATGATCTGTTGAAAAGAGGACTCAAGAACATAATAATGGCAATCATCGGCTCGTTGGCTGCGTCAGCCATATACTTCGTCATCTCTCCGCAATATGAGGGATCGAGTCAGCTTCTTGCACGTACATCACCTTCAATCTACGACGTTTTCGTTGCTCTGTTTGGCGGAGGAGCCGGAATAGTAAGCATATGTTGCCGCAACAAGGGACAGGTGATGCCGGGTGTTGCAATCGCTACCTCACTTATGCCTCCGCTCTGTACGGCAGGCTACGGCATAGCAACGTGGCAGAGTCACTTCTTCTTCGGAGCGCTCTATCTCTTCTTCACAAATATGGTTTTTATTCTCTTCGCTTCTCTCTTAGGAGTGAAACTAATGAAATATAAGAAGATTATCCGCCAAGGCAGTCAGCGAAACAGAAAGATACAGAATGTGGTCTATACGATTGTGTTTGCTACAATCGGTGTGAGTTGCTATCTCACTTATGGAATGATTCGAAAAAGTATATTTATGGCTTCGGCAGTGCATTTCGTGGAGACAGAAATGGTGTTTCCAAATACTCAGGTGCTTAATCACTCGGAATATATAGATAAGGGTAAAAGATATATCGACGTAACGCTGATTGGGGCTGCTTTGCCAAAGGATTCCTTACAGTTGGCTATGCTTGCTAAACTCGACAGTGTAGGGCTTGGTGGCACTGTGCTTAATATCAAACAGGGTTTCTCAATCACACGAGATGAGATCGACAACGAGAAAAATTTCGACAGGTTCTATAGCGTGATGCAGCAGGAAATTTCTAATCGGCAGGAGATGATAGATTCTTTAAAAGAGGCGATCCGCAACCGTGACAGCTATGCAGATGAAAGTGTGCGTGTTGCTCCTGAGGTGAGGGTGTTGTTCCCCACAATTAAGGATATTGCCTTGTCTAAGATAGTGGCTTCTACCATCGGGGATGTAGAACATAGAGATACGGTAAACATGGTCTTTGTCAATGCACCGGGCGGGCTGTCAGAAATAGATAAGAAAAAATTGTCAGATTATATCGGTGTGCGCTTACAAGAGAAAGCTGTTCATGTCGCTGTTAATCCTTCCAATTTCCCTTGGCCATCTCGTCATGACTGATGAAAGGGAGAATAAAAAATGAGTTTGCCGGCTCTCTATGAGATGGAAAATTTGTTTTTTCCGCGACGTTATGCTAAATTTGCAGTTTGAAATTGAAAAGTCGCCACATCCGCATGCACATTGCAGATGAAACGGCTCATAATGATGAATAAAAGTTGATATGAAGACTAACGTAGCTGTGTTCTTCGGCGGCAGGTCGGTAGAACATGAGATTTCAGTCATTTCCGCCTTGCAGGCGATAAATGCGTTTGATCGGTCAAAATATAATATCATACCCATCTATATTACGAAACAGGGGCGATGGGTGACAGGTCCCCAACTTCTTGACATTACCAACTATAAGGATATGAAAAATCTTGAGGCGCAATGTGAGGAAGTGTATATGAGGCCGGAGTATGGTGACTTCAAGCTATATAGAGCTAACCCCGGAGGTGGACTATTCAGTAAGAAGAATCCCGTCTACGAAGAGCTTCATGTTGCAATACCTGTCCTTCATGGTTCGCATGGAGAAGATGGAATGTTTGAAGGCTTACTTGAGACAATCGGCATCCCCTTCGCAGGGTGTGACACCTTGTCGAGTGCTAACGGCATGGACAAGATCACAATGAAGATGATCTTGCGTGCTGAAGATATTCCTGTGGTTGACTACGTATGGTTTACCGATAAGGAATGGGGTGCTAAAAGAGATGCCATTATAGAAAAGATTGAAAGTAAGTTGGGGTATCCGGTCATTGTTAAACCTGCTAACCTCGGTTCGAGCGTCGGCATAGGCAAAGCTGTCGATCGTCAAAGTCTTATAGAGAAGGTAGACAATGCAGAGAAATTCTCTCAGAGAATCATAGTTGAGCATATGATCGAGGATATGATGGAGATAAATTGCTCCGTCTTGGGTGATGCCGATGATCATCAGAGCAGTGTGTGTGAGGAGCCGATTTCAAAGGGCGATTTCCTCTCTTATAATGAGAAATATGGAGGAGGTGCCAAGGCAGGTATGCAGGCAAGTGAGAAAAGAATCCCTGCTGATATTCCTGTGGAGATGAGTGAGGCAATACGTAATATGGCAGGTGAGACCTTCAGAGTCCTCTCTTGTCATGGCGTAAGCCGAATTGATGTTATGGTTGACCGTAAGGATAATAAGATATATGTCAACGAAATCAATACTATTCCCGGAAGCTTGTCATATTATCTTTGGGAGGAAAGCGGCATCAGCTTCTCCCAACTTATGGATAAACTTGTGGCGTTGGCTCTGAAACGTAAAAGAGAGTCTGACCGAAAGACCTTTACATATGATGCCAATATCTTTGCCATGGGTGGAGGTATGAAAGGCGGAGGAATAAAAGGTCTTAAGGGATCAAAAATGAGAAAAAACTGAATAATCTTCCCAACAATATCAAAAATCAATGAGTAAGAAATTCAAAGAATACAGCAAGCAGCTTAATCTTTCCGACATCAATAAGGAGATGCTTCAGATCTGGGATGACCATTCCCTTTTCGAGGCTTCGATGAAGGAGCGCGAGGGATGTCCTACATTTGTGTTTTATGAGGGACCTCCGTCAGCTAACGGTATGCCGGGTATCCATCATGTCATGGCACGTACCATCAAAGATATAGTGTGCCGATACAAGACAATGAAAGGTTTCCATGTGAAGAGAAAGGCAGGCTGGGACACTCATGGGCTTCCTGTGGAACTCGGAGTGGAAAAGAGCCTTGGAATCACTAAGGAGGATATTGGAAAGAAGATTTCTGTAGATGAATATAATGCAGCTTGTCGCCGTGAGGTGATGAAATACACAAAGGAATGGACCGACCTGACCCATAAGATGGGTTACTGGGTTGACCTTGAACATCCTTACATCACT
This sequence comes from uncultured Porphyromonadaceae bacterium, assembly GCA_947174225.1. GTDB lineage: Bacteria > Bacteroidota > Bacteroidia > Bacteroidales > Muribaculaceae > Lepagella. Next base: position 7,947 of record CAMWIF010000051.1, read on the forward strand.
TATGACAATAAATATATAGAGAGCATCTGGTGGCTGTTGGGTCAGCTCTATGATAAGGGGTATCTTTACAAAGGATATACAATCCAGCCTTACTCTCCGGCTGCCGGCACGGGACTTAGTTCCCATGAGCTTAACCAGCCCGGCTGCTACCGTGATGTGAAGGACACAACCGCTACGGCACTTTTCAAAATCGTCGAGCCGAAAGAGGAGATGACAGGCTGGGGTGAACCGTGCTTTATGGCTTGGACCACAACGCCGTGGACACTCCCTTCAAACACTGCATTGTGTGTCGGTCCGTCGTTTGATTATGTGGCTCTCCGCACTTATAATCCCTACACAGGAGAGAAGATCACTGTGGTTATGGCAGAAGTATTGGTAGACTCTTACTTTAAGAAGGAGGGTGCCGAAGCTGATATAGATTCTTATAAGCCGGGCGATAAGATTGTGCCTTACCGTAAAGTGGGAAAATGGAAAGGTTCTGAATTGGTTGGTATTCATTATCGCCAACTCATGCCTTGGGTAAAGCCTACCGAAAAACTTGATGATCTCAGTGCAGATTACGTGAAATCGTATGCAGCCTCACATCCCGACAAGATATTTGAATGTGGAAACGACAAATTCGTAGAGATTTCAGAGGAGGCGTTCAGAGTCATACCCGGTGACTATGTGACTACGGATGACGGTACAGGTATCGTACATATCGCCCCCACTTTCGGTGCAGACGATGCCAAGGTTGCCAAGGCTGCGGGCGTTCCCCCATTATATCTGATTAATAAGAGAGGGGAGACCCGTCCGATGGTGGATCTCACCGGAAAATACTATACTCTCGATGAGCTTGCTCCTGAGTTTGTGGAGAAATGTGTCAATGTTGAGGAGTATAAGCGTCATGCCGGCGACTGGGTTAAGAATGCGTATGACCCACAGTTCACCGTAGATGGGAAATGGGATGAGAAAGCTTCGGAAAAGGCTGAAGATCTCAACATTGTGCTTTGTATGGAGATGAAGAAGGCTGGTGAGGCTTTCCGCATCGAGAAGCATGTCCACAATTATCCGCATTGCTGGCGCACAGATAAACCCGTTTTATACTATCCTCTTGACAGCTGGTTTATCCGTTCTACCGCTGCCCGCGACCGTCTTATCGAACTTAACAGTGAGATAAAGTGGAAACCTGCATCAACCGGTAGTGGTCGCTTTGGCAAATGGCTCGAAAACCTTCAGGACTGGAACCTCTCCCGCAGTCGCTATTGGGGCACTCCCTTACCAATCTGGAGAAGTGAGGACGGACGTGAGGAGATTATCATCACCAGCTATGAGCAGCTTTACAATGAGATTGAGAAGTCTGTGGCAGCCGGAGTAATGGAAAAGAATCCTTTGAAAGAGAAAGGTTTTGTGCCGGGCGACTATTCTCAGGAGAACTATGATAAGATAGATATGCACCGTCCTTATGTTGACGATGTGGTTCTGGTGTCTGCTTCTGGCAAACCGATGAAGAGGGAGCTTGATCTGATCGATGTATGGTTTGATTCCGGTTCCATGCCATATGCCCAGATTCATTATCCTTTCGAGAATAAGGAGATACTGGATTCTAAGGAGGTTTATCCCGCTGACTTCATTGCAGAGGGTGTTGACCAGACAAGAGGATGGTTCTTCACATTGCACGCCATTGCCGGAATGGTGTTTGATTCGGTGGCTTATAAGGCTGTAATTTCTAACGGTCTTGTTCTCGATAAGAAAGGCAACAAGATGTCGAAGAGATTGGGCAATGCCATTGATCCTTTCGACAATATTGAGCGTTTCGGAAGTGATCCGGTGCGTTGGTATATGATTTCCAACTCCTCACCATGGGATAATCTGAAATATGATGAGAACGGAGTCGGGGAGGTAAGCAGAAAACTTTTTGCTACTCTCTATAATACCTATAAATTCTTTGCTCAATATGCCAATGTTGACGGTTTCACAGGTGCCGAGGCAGAGGTGCCTACTTCGGAGCGTCCGGAGATTGACCGTTGGATCCTGTCTCTTCTCAACACGCTTGTGAAAGAGGTGACAGAAGCCCTTGATGATTATGAGCCTACAAAAGCAGCCCGTGCAATAGAGGATTTCGTAAACGACAATCTCAGTAACTGGTATGTGCGTCTCAACCGCAAGCGTTTCTGGGCAGGAGAAATGGATGCTGATAAGCTTTCGGCATATCAGACGCTTTACACCTGTCTTAAGACTGTGGCGCTGTTGATGGCTCCATTCGCTCCCTTCTATTCCGACAGGCTCTATACAGATTTGGTTGAGCCGTCGCTTGAGGGTAACGGTTATGCGTCAGTCCACACTGTGGAGTTCCCGGTTTCAGATTCGGCATTGATTGACGGTGACTTAGAGGAGCGTATGCGTCTGGCTCAGATTATCACTTCCAATGTTTTGGCTTTACGCCGAAAAGTTAATCTGAAAGTGCGTCAGCCGCTTCAGACACTTTTGATTCCGGTTGTGGATGCTAAACAGAGACAAGCCATAGAGGCACTTGAGGATCTCATCAAGGCTGAACTTAATATCAAGGAACTGAAGGTGGTTGACAATGAGGAGAGCGGGCTTGTGAAACGTGTCAAGGCTGATTTCAAGAAACTTGGTCCGAAATACGGCAAGATAATGAAGCAGCTTGGTAAGGCAATCACAGAGATGTGCCAGAAAGATATTGCCACATTGGAGAAAGAGGGCGAGTTTAAATTTGCAGCTCTTCCCGGTGAACCTGTCGTGACTCTTGAAGACGTTGAGGTGATTCCGGAGGATGTGCCGGGTTGGCTTGTGGCTAACGATGGCAACGTAACCGTGGCGCTTGACGTGACAGTGACTCCCGAATTGAAAAATGAGGGTATGGCTCGAGAGCTTATCAACCGAATC
>CAMWIF010000052.1 GCA_947174225.1 uncultured Porphyromonadaceae bacterium
TGCATTGAGTTTTTCATGGTATTAGATTTTAAGGTTAACAGAAGATTGGTTGTCGTGATGACAGTCAATTTTTTTTTGCCTCTTCCCTACCTCCTTACCACATCCCCACTCACAATAAAAACTACCCTTACCATCCCCATAATAGTTATTATTTGCACCCTACTGACCATTTTATTGAGCAAATTTTCACTTATCTCGGAAAAATTGATTAATTTTGCACAATTTCTATAGGTAAAATATGAAGGTAATGAAATTTGGAGGCACCTCCGTAGGAAGTGCCCAGAGAATGAAGAATGTGGTCGGCTTAGTTGAGACCGCCGGCAATGTCACAGTCGTGCTCAGCGCTATGTCGGGCACTACCAACAGTCTCATCAACCTCTCCCAATGTATTAAAGAGGGGGAAAGAGCAAACGCTACCAAACAGATTGACGATCTCGAAAAGAAATACAAACATACAGCCTACGAACTACTTACCGATCAGGAAACATACAAAGAGGCTATCGCAAAGCTCGACGTCATCTTCGCAGAACTCCGTGAATATTTAGCCAAACCCTTCGGAGAGAAGGAGGAAAAAGAGGTTGTGGCTTACGGCGAGAAGCTATCCACAATGCTCGTGGCTCTGTATATGCGTGAAAAGGGATTGAATTCCCTTCTTCTCGACGCCACCGAATTTATGCGTCTTACCCCGGACGGTGAGCCTGACCAGGCTTATATAAAGGAGAATCTCAATAAAATACTCCTTAAATATCCAGATGTCGACATATTCCTCACTCAGGGATTCATCTGCCGCAACGCCAATGGCGAGATAGATAACCTTCAGCGTGGAGGCAGCGATTACACCGCGTCTCTTATAGGCGCAGCTGTAGGAGCTGAGGAAATCCAGATTTGGACCGACATCGACGGAATGCACAACAACGATCCCCGTTTCGTAGAGGGCACAAGCCCTGTGAGTGAGCTTCATTTCGAAGAGGCGGCTGAGTTGGCTTATTTCGGAGCAAAGATCCTCCACCCTACCTGTGTGCTTCCCGCCAAGTATGCCAACATACCGGTGCGCTTGCTCAACACAATGCAGCCTGAAGCTCCCGGCACCGTGATTTTCAACACCAAGCCGACCCAGACCATAAAGGCTGTGGCAGCAAAAGATAATATCACCGCCATCAAGATAAAGAGCAGCCATATGCTCCTTGCATACGGTTTCCTTCGCAAGGTGTTTGAGATTTTCGAGAAACACCAGACTCCTATTGATATGATTACCACCTCTGAGGTTGGCGTTTCCGTAACCATCGACAATGAACGCTGCCTGGAGCCGATTCTCAAGGAATTGTCGGAATTCAGCAACGTGACGGTTGACCGTGATATGGTTATCGTATGCGTGGTGGGCGACCTTGAATGGCAGAACCGTGGCTTTGAGGCAGAAGTGGTAAACGCGTTGCGCGAGATACCCGTGAGAATGATTTCATATGGAGGCAGCAACTACAACATCTCACTGCTGATTCGTAAGGCTGACAAGATCCGCGCCTTACAGCTCCTCAGCAAACACCTATTCTAATGACAAAGACACATTTCCCTACCGACCGGTTTGAGTCTGTACAGACACCATTTTATTATTACGACCTTCGTCTCCTTGACGAGACACTCAAGGCTGTGACGGAATATTCCGACGTTCCGGGCTTTTGCGTACACTACGCTGTGAAAGCGAATGCAAATCCCGAGGTAATGCGTCGCATAGCGGCTGCCGGACTTGGTGCCGACACCGTTAGCATCGGCGAGATACACGCAGCCGTGGATGCCGGATTTCCCGCTCCGAAAATAGTATTTGCAGGCGTGGGCAAGACCGACGAGGAGATACGCACCGCCCTTGAATTGGGCATAGGCTGTTTCAACGTTGAGTCGGAAGCAGAATTGGATGTGATTGAGGAGATTGCCGCTTCGATGGATATCAAGGCTCCAATAGCCCTGCGCGTAAATCCGGAAATAGATGCCCACACACATCACTATATAACTACCGGCCTTGCCGAGAATAAATTCGGCATAGCACGTGAAGTGCTCCCCTCGCTCATAAAGAAATGCCTTGAATCGGATCACCTTCAATTTAAGGGACTCCATTTCCACATCGGTAGCCAAATCACCGATCTTACCCCTTATAAAATACTCTGTGAGCGTATTCTCGAACTTCAAAAGGAGCTTGAGGAGAAATTTCCGGGTTTGGAAATTCCGAATCTCAACGTGGGGGGTGGCTTAGGCATCGACTACGACGAACCCGACGAGAACCCGATTCCCGATTTCAAGACCTATTTCGATCTTTTCAAGAAGTATCTTCCGCTCAAACCGGGTCAGAAACTACATTTTGAATTGGGACGTGCGATAGTAGCTCAGTGCGGGTCGCTCATCTGCAAGGTAGTGTTTGTGAAAGAGGGTCTTGGTAAACGCTTCGTGATACTCGACGGCGGTATGGCAGCCCTTATTCGTCCCGCTCTCTATCAGGCACACCATAAGATTGAGAACATCTCCTCTACATCCGATATAATGGAGAAATACGACGTAGTGGGTCCCATCTGCGAATCGTCTGACACATTCGGAGTTGACGAGCTTCTTCCCCTGACCCGACGTGGCGATTATATGGCGCTACGCTCAGCCGGCGCATACGGTGAAGTTATGGCATCCTGCTACAACTGTCGTCCCCTCCCTGCCAGTCTCTACAGCTGCTAAATCATGGAAGAGAAATTCCTACTGAAGAATGTGATGAGCGCATCGGTGTTACCGGCTCCCGAAGGCTACGCTTCCCGTCTCGAATACTGGGAACACACCACGGGACGGAAAGCCGACAAATGCGCCCACGAAATCTGCCAACGTCCTGCCACAGAAGGTGCAATCGCCACAAAAGCCTTCTCCACGGATAGGCACCGCTACGTCTACCCGGCTTGCGAGACCTGTGCCCGACGCACCGAAATGCTCTACGTCACTGCTCCCCTCGCTCCTCTCCCCTAAGCCCGAGAAGCATTCTCCGAATCTTCTCCCAAAGCACCGGCAAGTCGTATAAACTTCCTCACCTCTCACACTTCCATATAAAAATAATCGCTACCTCAACAGTTGAGGTAGCGATTATTTTTATATGGAAACGATTCGGAAATCGCCTATCCATACGAGGCGCACAGCCTATATCTACTTTACCAGATAGAGTTGAGCTTGCGGTATTCTACATTGTCTACACCGGAGATTACATTGTAAGTCTCTTTAGGATAGACAAGGTTGGTCATAACACAAGTGCCGTCAGCACTGAAAATCTCAACTGATGAGCAGTCAGCCACAATGTGAAGTTCCATCTCATCGGCATCCGTATTAAACGGAGCCTGTATGCTCGGCAAAGAGAAGAGATTATTGAATTTTACTTCACCAGTAGACGCGGTACGCTTTGCAATAAGCTTTCTCGCAGAGGCATTAACGTCAATATCGAAATACTCACCATAGGAGTTCTCAAGACGGATTGTAGAATTTTCATTCAAATTAATCTTGATGCGAGCCTCATAAGCATCCTGCTTGCCAACGTTGCCACCGGCTGCGCTCTGCCATTCACCGGCAATGCCGTCGAGTTCCTTAACCACGGCTGCGGTCAGCAACGGAGTGCCGTTATACTCTTTGAGAGTAAGCTCACGCGGAAGAGTCATAGCCGAGCGCCAAGGACTGCAAGGCACATTGCCACAGTAGTTCCAGTTGTTCATCCAGCCGATAAGAATATAACGACCGCCGGGAGCATTGCTATATGTGACACCGGCATAGTTATCAGAACCATAGTCAATCCAAAGAGGATAGTCGAGATCCATAGCCTTAAACTCCTTACCGTCGAAATCGCCTACGAAATACTCAGTGCCTGAGCCGCCGACAGGACCACCGGGGTTATTGCTCACGATAAGCACCCACTTCTCACCGCCATTATAAGGCATACGGAGAAGATCGGGACATTCCCACTGACCGATATTGGGACGTGCTGCCTCAGTGGTGAAAGTAGAAAGCTTCTCCCAGTTTTTCAGATTCTTCGAACCCCAGAACTCAATCTGATGTGCCCAACCGAGTGCAAGACACATAATCCAAGTCTTTGACTCCTCATGCCAAACTACCTTCGGGTCACGGAAATCGGGAAGCTCAGTATTCGCGATTACAGGATTACCCTCATACTGTGTGTAGGTCATACCGCCGTCGGTGCTGTAAGCCATGCACTGCTGCTGATGCTCACCCGAACCGGTGTAGAAAGCTATGATGGCATTTGCACCGAAACCAGCCACATTCTCTTTGTCGAGAACTGCGCTGCCGGAGAAGATGTCGCCCCACTCGTTGCGAAGCATAGCCACAGGCTGTTCCTGCCAGTGCATAAGGTCGGTAGATGTAGCGTGGCCCCAGCTCATATTGCCCCAATCGTTACCCTGTGGGTTATATTGATAATAGAGATGATAAGTGCCGTCTACGTACACCATACCGTTAGGGTCGTTGATCCAGTTCTTGGCAGGAGTGTAATGTACCTGCGGACGATACTGCTCGTTTCTTGATGAGACTACTTCCCCACCCTGATTAGGCTCGTCGGGAGTATTCGGATTTTCCTCCTCAGTTCCGTTTACGAAACCGGGATGCGGATTCTTGTCGTCATCACAAGCCATAGCACCAAATGTAAGTGCAGAGAGGAGAAGGATATTATAGAATTTCATTGATTTAAAGCTATTTGAAATTAAAAAAATGAGAAGAGTTATAAAATTTGGAAAGAGTCTAAAAAAAGCGCCTCCCGGAAATCCGAAGATTATCAAATCCTGGGAAGCTCTTTCACATTCAAACCTATACTTAATTACCTAAGTCATAAATTGGAGCGACCGCTTTTAGCGAGTCTTAAGATACTCGATAGAGTTCTTGGCGAGTTTAAGCACATTGTCCTGATAAGGATTGTTCTTCGGATAAGCGGAGATGTCGGGAGTGCCGTCAGCATTCTTGAGAGAGAATTCGCAACCGCCGTTACCGATGCAGAGAACAGTGCCCTTATATTCGGTGTTGCCCTGCTGTGCCTCCCAAACGTTGAGCTGTGATACCCAGTCAATCTGAGAATCCCAAGTGCCGAGAGGATAGATGCCATAAGTAGAAGTGATGGCATTGTAGCAAGCCTCATCCTGATTGCCAAGACCTGTATAAAGTGAGGGAAGATTGAAGTAGAGACAGTTGTGGTCTTCTGTCCAACCTGCACCCTTGAAAGCGATGAGCTTGGTTCGGTCAGTTTCAGTCACTTCAAGACCCTTGTAGATAGGATGGTTAGAGTGGTCTTTCTTAAACTTGCTTCCCGGATGGAGCTGAACAGCCATCATCCAAGTGTCGCCATTCCAACCGCCACGACCAAGACCGATAGAGCGGTCGTTAGTACGGAGATCATCCATAGGAATACGGCCGAGTGTGCCGATATATGCTGTGGCGTGGCTCCAAAGGAGAAGACTGCCACCTGCCATATACCATTCCTTAACAGCAGGAGTAGCGTTGTTCACAACCTCAGGCATCTCAAACACCTCATTCTCCGGACGATCCTCAAGGTCACGCATCCAGAAGAGTACGCGGTAAGGATCAAGTGTCTCGGCAGAAGCGATGTCACCGAAGTAGATGTAAGTAGCTGCAGGATATTCCTCCTTAAGCCAGAGCCATGCGCAAGCCTCATCATCGTCGCCATTGGCGATAAGGTCAGCCTCAGTAGGATAGATGCTGAGGAAACCTACAGCGGTCTTACCAATTTTGAGTGAACTTGAAGCGGGAAGTGATTTGCCATCGGTGTTGGAAGCAGTGATCACTACATTCCATTCCTCACCATAAGATACATTGGCGATAGTATAGTTTGTGGCGGAACCGGGAAGAGTCTCGGTGATTGTACGACCGCCGGAAGTAGCTACCAATGTTACCTCGGAAGCGTCGCCTGAAGGAGTCCACTCAACGAGTGCATCATAGTTGGCATCACCCTTCTCGATCTGAGACATCTGGATAGCAGTTACAGGATCGGCGCCGGTGCGGGTGTATTCCTTCACAACGCCGCGAGAAAAGTTCTTGCCGTCAGTAACCTTGAATATGTAAGTATAAGGCACCTTTGTCTCGATATTCTCGTGGGTATAAGAACCTGTGGAAGAGGTAGCTGAACCCATCGACATACCGTCGCGGAGAACAGTGATCTCCATTGATTTACCCTCTGCAGCGGTCCAAGACCATACATAGGAGTTGTCTACCAACTGACCGGTGATGCTCTCAGCGGCAATAGGAGAAAGAATCGGGTCTATGACCTCGTAATCTTTGTTCTGGCAGGCAGCCAAGCCAAGAAGGCTGGCTGCACAGAGAACGAATGAATAAGCTTTCATCTGATTGTCTTTGTAGATTAGTAAAATTATTATAGATTAATTAATAGCCCTCATTCTGAACATACAGACCCGGCACATAGTAGAGCTGGTTGTAAGGCACGGGATAGAACTCGTTCTTACCGGGAGTGTAATGTGCATTTTCGTAATACTTACCGTAAGCAGTGCCGTCGTAGCTTGAGTTCTTGGCCTTCTCGAAGTAGCTGTTGAGCACTGTTGAAGCTATACCCCAGCGACGAAGATCGAAGTAGCGGCTGCTCTCCATAGCCATCTCCAAGCGACGCTCCCAGCGGAGACATTCACGGGCATGTGCCTGATCGCCGAAAGTGGAGGCGGAATACAGGGCAATGTCGCAGAAATCCTTAGCATAGGCGATGTGCTTTTCAACTGAGTCTTTAGCACGCTGACGGATAGCATTGATGATTTCCATAGCTCCGTTGAGGTTGCCAAGCTCAATCATAGCCTCGGCTCTCATAAGCATTACATCTGTATAACGGAAAACATAATCATTCATTGCGAAAGCCTGCCAAGAACCGTTAAAAACTTCTCCGCCGCTACGCTGAGGCACATCTTTGAGAGAGGTATAATAGCCGTAATCATTCGGTGTACGAGAGTTGGCTGTGGTCATCATATACTCTTCCTCATATTTGTAAGGGAAGGTGGGCATACCCACAGTGTGGAAGATACGCGGATCCCATTTCTGAGTGCCTACATTGCCCATTACAGGATAAGCATTGGTAGATGAATAGTTGTCAAACATCGGAAGACCATCCTGGGTCTTGTAAGCATTCACAAGATCCTGAGAGGGCTTGTGGAAGTCCCAACCGCATGACCAGAAACCCCAGCAGCCGTTGAGCATGTTCGACCAGTTCGCACGACCGTAAGTGGTGTTGTCTTCAGTATACTGTGAAGTCTGCACTGCGAAGATAGACTCCTTGCTATTCTTATATTCGGGAAGGAAGATGTCGCCGAAATCCTCAAGATAGCCATACTGAGACTTTGCTACGAGGTCGGTATAATCCACCACCTTCTGCATATACTCCTTGTTGATGAAGTTTACACCGTCAGTTGCCTCATAGCCGTCGCCCCACGCGATTGTGAGGTAGCACTTGGCAAGATATGAAGCAGCAGCCACCTTGTTAGCACGTCCGCCACCGTCAGTAACCTCCTCCGGAAGAGCATCATAAGCCATCTGGAACTCGTTGATTACCTTCTGCCAAAGCTCAGCGTAGGTAAACTGGTTGTTGGGAGTCTTCTCCTGAAGATTGTTTTTGAACACATTCTCATCAACCCAAGGAATCTGACGGAACATTGTTAGGAGCTTGAAGTAGCTGTGACCACGGAGGAAGTGAACCTCACCTACACGCTGTGCAGCTGTCTTCTCACCAAGTTTCTCAACGCCATGCTCCTCAAGAGCCACAAGCGCACGGTTGCAACGTGAGATGTTGCAGTAAAGACGATACCAGAGTTCGTCAAGCTCACCCGGAGTGGAAGTAAGGGTTGACCAGATCTCCATAGGATGATAACCTGTGTCGGTAAGACCACCGCCGCCCTTCATACAGTCGTCAGAACCGAGGTCGCCATAGGGCCAGAGATTGAAGGGATAAGTATACCAGCAGTCACCGAGAGAGGCATAAGCCGCATTCACCATTTTGTCAGGCTCAGAGTAAGCCAGGTCACCGTCTACCACACCTGTGGGAGGTACGTCGATGAAGTCGTTGCAGGCGGTGAGACCCAAGCAAACGAGAGGAAGTATATATGATTTTAAAGATTTCATTTTGATTGCTTAATTAATGGTTGTTGTTTAGAAATCAAGTTGCAGACCGAAAGTGAATGAAGTCGGGATAGGATATGCCCAGTTGGGGTTCTCAGGGTCGGTGCAGGTGAGGCTGCTGCTCTTGATAGTAGCGATGTTGTTGCCTGAAACGTAGATACGGGCTTTTGACATACGGAGCTTGTCAAGAACCTTATCAGGAAGGTTGTAACCGATCTGGAGTGTACGGAGCTTGGCATAAGAACCATTCTCTACGAAGTAGGAAGATGCACGGCCTTCGTCACTGTTGTTGTTGGTAGAAAGCATCGGGATTGTTGACTTAGTGTTGACATTGGGGAGCCAAGCGTCAAGCACACGTACACCCTTGTTGCTGCCGGCGTCTGTCACAGCCCAGAAGTCGTTCTGGAATTTCTGGTTGTTGTAGACATCCTGACCAAACACACCCTGCCAGAACATCTGGAGGTCGAAGTTCTTATAAGAGCACTCAAGGTTAAGACCTAATGAGAGATCAGGCACGGGGCTGAAGATCCAAGTCTGGTCATCGGGAGTGATTTTGCCGTCGCCGTTGAGGTCTTTGTATCTCATACCGCCGACACGTGCGTTATCCTGACCGTAAGTAAGAACCTCTTCCTTGTTCTGGAAAAGACCGTCGAATACATAACCCACGATTGAGCCATAAGGACGACGAGACTCAACAAGGTTCTCAGTAGTGGTGTGTACGTATGAACCGGTGGTTGTCGGAGGAAGGTAAGTCACGCGGTTACGATAGAAGTCGAGGTTAAGGTTAGCACGGTAGCTGAAGCCACAGGCAAGTTCATCACGCCAGCCTACCTGGAATTCCATACCCCAGTTGCGGAGAGAGGGACCGTTGAGCCAGCTTGCACCACCCTCACCCATTGAGCCGAGGTAAGCCGGGATGATAAGCATATCCTTCACATCTTTAATATATGCATCCAATGAACCGATGAGACGGTTGCGGAACAAGCCGAAGTCAAGACCGGCGTTATACTGGATGGTGGTCTCCCATTTCAGGTTGGGGTTGGCAGTCTGGCTTGCATAGTAGCCTGAGGGGAAGATACCGCTCTGCTGGAGAAGGAGGTCATATGCAGTTGAGGTCACGCGGTCATTACCGTAGTCAGCCACGTAGAGTGCATAGCGGGCAGTGTTGGAGATAGCCTGGTTACCGGTTTTACCCCAAGATACACGAATCTTAAGTTCATCGAGCCAGCTCTTATTGATGTTTTCAGAAAGGCGATAGCCGAGAGTGGCTGCGGGGAATGTACCATAGCGGTTGTTGCTACCGAAGCGGCTTGAACCGTCATAACGGATAGTGAATGAAGCAAGGAGAAGATCTTTCCAGTTATAGTCAACCTTACCGAAGAAGGATGCAAGTGCGTAAGCAGACTTGTTGCCATAAGCACGCTCCACGCCTGAAGATGCGTCAGGGTACATATAGTCGGGAGTCTCGATGTCGTAGTTCTCATTGTAGCCTGAGAAGTCGATACGGCTCTGACGGAACAACTCCATACCGGCAAGGACAGTGAAATTGTGCTGATCCTTGAGAGAGAAATTGTAGTTGGCGGTGTTGGTCCAAGTCCACTTGGTGTCGTTGGCTTGTGAAAGTGTGGTTGAATTAGTGTCGTTGTTTACGATGTCGCTGTGGAAGGTATAATTATAAGAGTGGATGAAAGCAGCATCATAGTCAAGACCGAAGTTTGAACGGAGCACAAGACCCTTCACAGGCTTGATGTCAATGTAAGCGTTACCGAAGAGGCGCCATACGTTGAGGGCATTATCTTTATTGAAGGCAAGCTCACGGAGAGGGTTCTGACGGTCAGCCATACTGCCTACAGGACCTGCGTAGGTCACACCGTCTGTCTCAAACACAGGCACGATTGAAGGCATCTTAAGAGCGTTTTCAAGCGGTGCGCAATCCACCTGGTCGGTATAGGTAAGTGTGAAGTTCTCACCTACTGTCAACACTTTTGATATATCATAAGAGGTGTTCATACGGGCTGCAATATTCTCAAAGTTGGTATATTTGAGGATACCCTCAGTCTTCTTGTAGCCGAGAGAGAAGAAGGCTGTACCCTTCTCGGAAGAAGTTGAAACAGAAGCGTCATAGTGCTGTGCGAAGCCTGTGCGGGAGATCTCGTCGAGCCAGTCAGTGTTAGACATTCTCATAGTCTGCTTGCGGTTGATGTAACCGTCATACTGACCATTGACCATATAGTTCACATATTCACCGGTAGCTGCGTTGTAGGCGCGGATAGGATAACCGGAAGCAGCATTGAGGTTAAGGCCATAGCTTGAAGCGTAAGCCACAGGATCGATGCCGTCGTTGAGGGCTGCCTGAGCCATTGCAGTTGCATATCCGGGAGTGTCAAGAAGTTTCATCTTTGACTGACCTGAGTAGAACTGAGCTGTAAGATTGGCAGAAAAGCTGACATTAACTTTTTTATCCTGGTTCTCTTTACCTTTCTTGGTGGTGATGATAATTACACCGTTGGCAGCGCGTGAACCGTAGATAGAAGCCGATGCTGCGTCTTTCAATACCTGCATGCTCTCGATGTCATTCATGTTGAGCGATTTGAGTGTTGCAGTTGTCGGCACACCGTCGATTACGAAGAGGGGATCCTGCGAAGCGTTGAATGAACCGATACCGCGAATGCGGACTGAACCTGTAC
>CAMWIF010000053.1 GCA_947174225.1 uncultured Porphyromonadaceae bacterium
TTGTTATAGTATATAGCAATAGATATAAGTTAACATGCTATACACTGCGTCGGCTGACGCATAAAAATCAAATTGCCAATAAAATAAAGGTATAAAATGCAAAACGACTTCAGAAACTACGCTGTCAACCATCTTGGAATCAACTCCAACACACTTGACAGCTACACCAGATTTATCGACAAGAAGGCAGGAAATGTAAGTATGGCTATGCCTTCCGCCGACTATATGAACCCCTATATCCTGGAGGAGCGTCAGCTCAACGTTACCCAGATGGACGTGTTCTCACGCTTGATGATGGACCGTATTATCTTTCTTGGTACCCAGGTGAGCGACACAAGTGCCAACATCATCCAGGCACAGTTGCTTTATCTTGACTCTATCGATCCTGAGAAGGACATTTCCATCTACATCAACTCTCCCGGCGGATCAGTATATGCCGGTCTTGGCATCTACGACACCATGCAGTACGTGTCAAGCGACGTGTCTACCATCTGCACAGGTATGGCTGCCTCTATGGCTGCGGTGCTTCTTGTGGCAGGGCAGCACGGAAAGCGTTTCGCGCTACCACATTCAAGAGTGATGATCCATCAGCCTATGGGCGGCATACAGGGTCAGGCATCGGATATAGAAATCACAGCCAGAGAGATCCTGAAACTCAAGGAGGAGCTTTACCGTATCATCTCCGACCATTCCGGTCAGCCGTTTGAGAAGGTAGAGGCAGATTCCGACCGCGACTATTGGATGATTGCCAAGGAGGCACTTGAGTATGGCATGATTGATAAGATCCTGGTAAACCATAAGAAAGAGAATAACTGATGGCTACGAAGAGAAGCGGACTGATGTGTTCGATGTGTGGGGCTACGGATAGCGCTGCCAATCCGGTGGTCACCGTGCTTGACGGACTTAACCTATGCACCGACTGCATCAAGTTTATCGACGAGGCTCGTGACGCCCAGCTCAAGGCCAAGGATCGTAAGACCAAAAGAGCCGATGAGGCAGCCTCTATTCCCAAGCCGAAGGATATTAAGGCATTCCTTGACCAGTATATCGTGGGTCAGGAGGAGGCTAAGAAATATCTCTCTGTAGCTGTCTACAATCATTACAAGCGAATCAACCAGCAGACTTCGGGCGATGATGTGGATATTGAGAAATCAAATATCATTCTTGTCGGACCGACAGGTACCGGAAAGACACTTCTTGCAAAGACCATAGCAAGACTTCTCGACGTGCCGTTTGCGATAGTTGACGCCACAGTGCTGACTGAGGCGGGCTATGTGGGTGAGGATATTGAATCGTTGCTTACACGTCTTCTTCAGGCTTGCGATTATGATGTGGAGCGTGCGGAGAAGGGTATTGTCTTCATCGACGAGATTGATAAGATTGCGCGTAAGAGTGATAATCCCTCCATCACTCGCGACGTCAGCGGCGAGGGAGTGCAGCAGGGTCTGCTGAAATTGCTTGAAGGCTCGACAGTGCTTGTGCCCCCTAATGGAGGGCGTAAGCATCCTGAGCAGAAGATGATTGCAGTGGACACAAAGAATATCCTCTTCATATGCGGAGGCGCATTTGACGGTATAGAACGTAAGATTGCCTCGCGCCTTAACACGCATGTGGTGGGCTACGGCCATGATGAGGGCAACCGTAAGAAGCAACGCGAGAACCTGATGCGTTACGTTATGCCTCAGGATCTCAAGAGCTTCGGACTTATCCCTGAGATAATCGGACGTCTGCCGATCCTCACCAGTCTTGAACCGCTCGACAAGACGGCATTGCGTAAGATTCTTACCGAACCGAAGAATGCCATCACACGCCAGTATAAGAAACTCTTCCTTCTGGACGGTGTGGAGCTTGACTTCAGCGACGATGCGCTTGACCTGATTGTGGATAAGGCAGTGGAGTATAAGTTGGGAGCACGTGGTCTGCGTTCGATTGTAGAGACAATTATGGTCGATGCGATGTATGAGGTGCCTTCAAATCCGGTGAAGAAATTCACTGTAGATGCAAAATATGTGCAGGATAAGCTTGAGAAAGCCCATTTCGAAAAGACAAAAATATCGGAATAGAAGTTAAGCTTTATGCTTTAACCGGAAAATTGTAATATATATGGAAACCCTGTGAGATGACAAGCCTTGCAGGGTTTCCTTATATTAATATCGCTATACATCTGTAAGTTATAGTTGAAATTAGCTCAAAAATATGCTATAGTCTCATTGCCGGCTCATTTTTTTGCCATTGCGATGATGAAAGATTTTTATATCTGTTTATGTGATTATTCAAGAAATTTTTTTAACTTTGTATTAAGGAATCATCAGTTTTTCTGTGATTCCCCACTAACCGGGGGTGCGGCTCCCTGTTACTAATCCATAATCTCTGAACCTCACACACCATGGCAGACATCCAGGCGATTCATGAAGCGTTGAAATTCAATTTCGGCTTCGACAAATTCAAAGGCAACCAGCAGGAAATCATCAACAGTCTACTTGACGGGGAGGATGTTTTTGTGCTTATGCCCACAGGCGGAGGTAAGTCACTCTGCTATCAGCTTCCGGCTTTGATGTCGGAGGGGACAGCAATCGTCATATCTCCGCTTATTGCCCTTATGAAGAACCAGGTTGACGCCATGCGTAACTATGGTGAAGACGATGGCATTGCCCATTTTCTCAATTCGTCGCTCAACAAGGCGATGATTGACCGTGTGAAGCATGACATCATGACGGGGCGCACGAAACTGCTTTATGTGGCTCCCGAGTCGTTTACCAAGGAGGAGAATATGGCATTTATGCGCCAGATGAAAATTTCCTTCTATGCGGTGGACGAAGCCCATTGCATTTCGGAATGGGGCCATGATTTTCGTCCCGAATACAGAAGGATACGCACTATAATCAATGAGGTAGGACCACGTCCGCTCATCGCCTTGACTGCCACTGCCACTCCCAAGGTGCAGCACGACATACAGAAGAATTTAGGTATGCTTGATGCGCGGGTGTATAAGAGCAGCTTCAATAGGTCGAACCTTTTCTATGAGGTGCGTCCGAAGACAAAAGATATTGACCGTGAGATAATCCGCTTCATAAAAAACAATGAAGGGAAGTCGGGCATAATCTATTGTCTAAGCAGGAAGAGAGTGGAAGAGCTTGCGGAGACACTTCGATTGAACGATATACGTGCGTTGGCGTATCATGCCGGTATGGATTCAGCCACACGCTCAGACAACCAGGATGCGTTTCTACACGAAAAGGTAGACGTGATTGTGGCTACGATAGCGTTTGGCATGGGAATAGACAAGCCTGATGTGAGGTATGTGATTCATTATGATATACCGAAGAGTCTGGAGGGCTATTACCAGGAGACAGGACGTGCCGGCAGGGATGGCGGAGAGGGGAGATGCATAACATTCTATACCAACAAAGACCTTCAGAAACTTGACAAACTGATGCAAAGCAAGACGGCAGCCGAGCAAGAGATCGGACGCCATCTGCTTGCCGAGACCGCCAGTTATGCGGAGTCGTCAGTGTGTAGAAGGAAAATTCTCTTACATTATTTCGGTGAGCAATATGACGCCGATAATTGCGGCAATTGCGACAATTGTATAAATCCAAAGAAACAAGTGGAAGCAAAAGATGAACTTTGCGCCGTCATAGAGACGGTGATAGCACTCAAAGAAAAGTTTAATCCTGACTATCTGGTGAATGTGATGATCGGTCGCGCCACTGATGAGGTGCGCTCTTATCATCATGATGAAATTGAGGAATTCGGCTGCCTTCAGGGTACCGATGAGAAAACGCTTGGCACCATAATCCGACAAGCCACCATAGGGGGCTATCTTGAGAAGGATGTGGAGAACTATGGCATTATACGCCTTACTCCTAAAGGTAAGAAATTCCTTAAGAAACCAACTTCCTTCAAGATTGTGGAAGACAATGATTTCTCCGATATGGAGATGGAGCCACAGTTTAAGGGAGGTCCTTCGTGTGCAGCCGATCCGGTGCTTTATTCCATGCTGAAAGATCTTCGGAAGAAGATAGCCAAGAAGAGCGATCTTCCTCCCTATGTAATTTTCCAGGATCCGAGCCTTGAGGCGATGGCTACCACATATCCCATCACGATTGAGGAGCTTGCCAATATTCCCGGAGTGGGTGCGGGCAAGGCAAAGAGATACGGCAAGGATTTTGTGGATTTGATCAAACTCCATGTGGATGAGAATGAGATTGAGCGTCCGGAAGACATAAGAGTCAGATCTGTCGCTAATAAGAGCAAGCTGAAGATTTCCATAATCCACAGTATCGACCGCAAGATCGACCTTGAGGAGCTTGCAGAAAGCAAGGGGCTTGAGTTTAATGAGCTGATTGATGAGCTTGAAGCCATAGTTGAGGCAGGCACCAAGATCAACATAGACTATTTCCTTAATGAGATTATGGACGAAGACCACGAACTCGACATCATAGATTTCTTCAAGGAAAGTCAGGAAGACGATCTTGAAGGAGCTATTCAGGAGCTTGGCGACGAGTTTACGGAAGAGGAGATTCGTCTTGTAAGGGTGAAGTTCATCTCTGAAATGGGCAATTAAGATAATTTTCTGACTTCACTTTCGTTTACAATGATAGGTGGCAGGCGTAAAAGCGAAGCAAAATGTGCGGTAACGCTTGCAAACTGTTAAAAATTGTAAAAATTAACCTCACAATTAAAGATGAATAATAAATTCCTTGTCGGTGCCGGTCTGTCGGTTTTTGCTTTGGCAATGACAGCAAAAGATCCGGTCATAATGACTGTGAATGGTGTCGATGTCCCGAGGTCGGAATTCGAATATCTGTATCATAAGAACAGCCAGCAGCAACTGTCGCCTCAGCCTTTGAAGGAATATGCGGAGATGTTTAAAGTGTATAAGCTGAAAGTGGCGGATGCCAAGGCTTCCGGCATAGACACAACCTCTGCGTTCCGTAAGGAGATGGCACAGTACCGACGGGAATTGGCACAGCCTTACCTTACTGATTCATTATTTCTCAACCGACTTGTAGAGGAGGCTGCCGAGCGCAGTAAAGAGGAGGTTGAGACGAGCCATATTATGCTGAGCAAAACACGGTCGGAAGCTGAAAACCGTAAGTTGAAGGCTCGTATGGACAGTATAAGGGGAGCTATACTTGACGGTGCTGATTTTGGGGAAATGGCAAAACGTTACTCTTCAGACAGGGGTTCCTCGTCAAGAGGGGGCTATTTAGGCTATATCGTTGCCAACCGTTTCCCTTACGCATTTGAAGAAGCGGCTTACGCCACTCCTGAAGGTGTGGTGTCGGAAGTAGTTGAGAGTCCTATGGGTTATCATCTGATCAAGACAGGAAAGCGCAGACCTTCCAAAGGCAAGGTGCATGTTTCCCATATTATGAAGATGGCTCAGCGTAACGCCACACCGGAGAGCAAGGCACGGGCAAAGGCTTCTATCGACAGCATATATGCGATAGTAAAGGCTGATCCCGCTCATTTCGCCGACATTGCCAAATCCGAGTCAGACGATCGCGGCAGCGCTATGAAAGGTGGTGAGTTGCCGTGGTTCGGACCGGGGGAGATGGTGCCGGAGTTTGAGACAATGGCGTTTTCTCTTGCCGACGGTGAGATAAGCCAACCTATAGAGAGCCAGTATGGCTGGCATATAATAATGCGCCACGGTCATAAAGGTGCTCCCACGGCAGATGAGTTGCGTCCCGAGTTGCTCAACCGCTTCTCTTCGCCGCAAGACGGCCGTTGGGTTGTGATACGCGACCATAATAAGGAGCGTCTTGCTGCCAAACATAATGCGAAGATAAACCAGACCACGCTTGCTTCTCTCAAGCAGGTTGCCGGCAATGGCATTGATTCTACATTTACAGCAAAATGCAGCGGTATAGCCAATCTTCCACTCCTTGAGATAGGGAAGAAGAATGTGCCGGTGAGCGAATATCTAACGAGCATTTCCGGCTTCAATGAGTCGGACGGCGATGCAGCTGTAGCTGCCATTGACAACACGGTAGAGTCGTTCTTTGCAAACCAGCTTAATAAAGAGGAGCAAGACTGGCTCTATGCCAATAATGCCGATTACAGGAATCTTCTCAACGAATATCACGATGGCAGTCTGCTATACGAGGTAAGCGTGCAGAAGGTTTGGGATAAGGCTGCTAAGGACAAGGAGGGTTTGGAAAGTTATTTCCAGGCGCATAAGGACAATTATAGTTGGACATCGCCCCACGCCAAGGGAATACTTGTGCAGACCGTCAACGATTCAGTAGCCGAAGAGATTCGTCGCAGAATGGATACTTTGCCTGGTGATTCAATCCTTCCCAAAATACGTAAGGAGTTCAAGGGCAAGGCGGCTGTGGAGCGTGTGCTTGTGGAACAAGGTGCAAATCCGATGGTTGACAATATCCTGTTTGGTGGTCCTGAAGTGACTCCCTCTTCAAACTATACAGTCTATTTCATGTATAATCCGAGAGTATTGAATGCTCCGGAGGAGGTAAATGATGTGAGGGGAGCTGTGACCGGTGACTATCAGACAGAGCTTGAGACGCTCTGGATAGATGAGCTGAAATCGAAATATCCGGTTAAGGTAAATGAGAAAGAGCTCAAAAAGATAAAATGAGAATCGGGGCACGTTTTGTCGTTTCCTTGTGGGCGTTAGCCATATTATCCGGTTTGCAGGGATGTAGAAGAGCCGAGGAGGTTCCGATGCAAGACGATGTGCTCCTGATGATGGGCGATTCGGCTCTGACCATGCAAGAGGTGGTGAGTCGGATTCCGATTGGCCTTTCGGCTCCCGACAGTGCGGCTATTTTCCGGAAGATTGTCTCCGGTTGGATCGAGGGGATGGTGCTCACCGATATGGCGAAGGCCAAGCTCCCCGATTTTGATGAGATAGAACGTAAGGTGGCTGACTACCGCAACCGGCTCATAGTGATGTCTTATCTTGCTATGATGAGAAGCAGCTCCAACCATAAGGTCAGTGAAGACAGCGTGCGCAAGTTTTATGAAACACATTGTAAGGATATGCTTGCAGAGCGTCCTTTGGTGAAAGGACTTCTGATGAAGGTGCCGGCTTCAGTGAGTGGATTAAACGAGATAAGGCGTTGTGTATTCACAGCCAACGGTGAGGCGCTTGACGAGCTTGAAAGCAAATGGGCCACGGATGCTTTGCAATATGATTATTTTGAGCATACGTGGGTTGACTGGCAGACGATTGCCGAACAGATACCCTACCGGTTTTTTGATCCGGATGCGTTTGTGATGTCGACAAAAAACTTTGAGACATCCAGTGGAGGGTCGGTTTATCTGCTGCACATATCGGAATACCTTCCGAGCGGGAGCGAACTTCCCTTCGAGTTTGCCGCCCCAAGGATAACGGCGATACTGGAGAAGGCCAAGATGTCGAAATACGAACAGGACCTTGTGGCATCGCTGGTAAAGAAAGCCCTTGCCGACGACAAACTTGTTGCAGTGGGCTATGATCCGGTGACATGCCGGCTCATAGATAGAGGGGAAGAACGAGAAAAAAAGAATCATAGAGATGAAAAATAAAAGATTACAGCTTCCTGCGCTTGCCACTCTGGCGTTGACAGGAATATATGGATTTGCTGCCGGACCTACGGGAAATGTGGTTGATGAGGTAGCTTGGGTTGTAGGCGACGAAGCCATCTTCCGCTCCGACGTAGAGGAGGCATATCAGCAGATGAGGTCGGAGGGTAGGGTGATTTCGGGCGATCCTTACTGTGTGATTCCCGAAGAGCTTGCCATTAACAAATTGTATCTGCATCAAGCCAAGCTCGACACGATTGAGGTGCCTGAAAGTCAGGTTCACGCAAGTGTAGACCAGCGAATCAACTTCTTCATAGCCAATCTCGGCTCGAAAGAGAAAGTGGAGGAGTATTTCCGCAAATCCCTTCCTCAGCTTCGTGAAAGCCTATTGGAGATGACACGCAATAACGCTGTAATCAGCCAAGTGCAACGAGAGCTCACAAAGGATGTTAAAGGCACTCCGAGCGAGGTGCGAAAATATTTCGACGCACTTCCCGCCGACAGTGTGCCTTATGTACCTTTGATGGTAGAGGCTCAGATCATTACGCTTAATCCCAATGTGCCGCGTCAGGAGATAGAGGATGTCAAGGCACGTCTCCGTGACTATGCCGACAGGGTGAATCGCGGAGAGACGCCTTTCTCGACTCTCGCCATTATGTATAGTGAAGATGGCAGTTCGATGCAGGGTGGTGAGCTTGGTTTCCACGGACGTGGTGAGTGGGTGCCGGAGTTCTCAAACGTTGCTTTCAACCTCAGTGATCCGAAGAAGGTGTCACGAATTGTGGAAACTGAGTATGGTTATCATATCATCCAACTCATTGAGAAACGTGGTGACCAGGTAAACGTGCGTCATATCCTCCTCACTCCCAAGGTGAGTTCCAAGGATCTTGAGGATGCCACCAACCGTCTTGACTCAATACGCAAGGAGATAGTGGCAGGCACAATACCATTTGAGGAGGCTGCCCGCCACCTATCGCAGGATAAGGATACCAGACTTAATAAGGGTATTATGATGAACCAGACTCAAAACAGCGTTAACGCGGGTAGTAGCCGTTTTGAAATGTCGGAGCTTCCTCCGGAGATTGCCCGCCACATAGAAAAGATGAAAGTGGGCGATATAAGCGAGGCTTTTGTGATGAAAGATCCGAAGCGTAATAAAGATATATCGGTGG
Organism: uncultured Porphyromonadaceae bacterium; assembly: GCA_947174225.1. Classification (GTDB taxonomy): domain Bacteria; phylum Bacteroidota; class Bacteroidia; order Bacteroidales; family Muribaculaceae; genus Lepagella. Next base: position 8,709 of record CAMWIF010000053.1, read on the forward strand.
TGGTAAAGCTCACCAATAGAATTGACGGCCACCGCGCCAACCTATCTGACGACTATCATCTTCTCAAAGGTATGTATGAAGACCATAAGAGTCAGCAGTTGCTTGATGCTTGGGTTGAGAAGAAGATAAAGGACACCTATGTCAGGATTGAGGACGGCTGGAACACGTGTGACTTCCGTTACAGCGGCTGGCTCAACAATTCCAAATAATTAATAATCAAGGAGGGGATAAGGGATCTCTGACGAATCATTGATTGAAAACACTGAATATGAGGCATGACCTTCATAGACGCCCTAAAAGACTTGCCGCTGCCGTAGGAATGGTGGCGGCAGGTTTTATTGTGAATGTAGGGTGGCAGGCATATGCGCAGCAGGTAAAGAAAAACGAAGTTGCCGAAAAGGAGAAAAAGGAGGAGACCTTTACTCGTCCCAAGCCGACACGGCCTATACGACCTGAAATTCCGGGAGCAAACCGTTATCAGCAAGATAAGATATTTCTTGAGTATGCGGACTCGCTATATAAGGATCAGTCGAGTCTTGACACGGTTGAGAAGCAGATTGTAAAGGGAAATGTAAAGTTCAGGCAAGCCGGAATGTGGATGTACTGTGACTTAGCCTACTATTATCCTGATCTCAATTCGCTTGATGCCTTCGGCAACGTCAAGATGGAGCAGGGAGACACTCTGTTTGTATACGCCGATAAGCTGTATTACGAAGGCAATGATCGTATGGCTCGTCTCAAGAACGGTCCGTCGAATCCTAAGGTTAAACTTATAAACAGAGATGTGACCCTCACCACCGATAGCCTTGACTATAGCATAGCTATGGAGTTGGGTTGGTATAGCAAGTGGGGTACGATCGACGACAAGGTCAACACCCTTACCTCGCTCTATGGAGAATATTCGCCGGGCACTAAAAACGCTGATTTCTATCACGATGTGGTGTTGGTGAACAATGAGGACGGTTTCACTATGCTTACCGATACCCTCAGATATAACACGGACACACACATTGCCCGCATAGAGAGCAAGACTGAGATTCAGAGTGAGAGCGACACAATTTTCACCACCCGTGGCATCTACAACACAAATATAGGTAATGCCGAGCTCTTGAGTCGCTCCACGATTGTACACCGCGACTCCAACAACAATATCACTACTTTGGAGGGTGACTCAATTATCTATGATAAAATCACACGTATAAGCCGGGCTTATATGTTTGGTAATCCGTCGAAGCACCCGATGCCGATGGTGCTCACCGACACTGCGCATAAGACCACGTTGATAGGTGGTTTCGGACAATATAACGATTCTACTCGTGAGGCGTTTGCTACGATTTATCCTATGCTATTGGAATATTCTCAGGGTGACACTCTCTTTCTGCGAGCTGATACGATCAAGACATTCATTGTGACAGAAATGGTGAGGGCATCACGGCGACTCACCGCTTCGGGCTTCCCGGAATTTGAGGGAAAACCGGTGCTGACCGCTAAAGATGGATATGTAGTGCTTGATGATGACTTTTTCAGCTCTACATTACCTTTGTTGGGGGCAGCTTTAGCAAAACTCAATGCCGTGGCTCCTCCACAAGAAAGGAGGGAGGAAAAGCAGGAGGAAGTACCTATGCCTCAACGTCTTGATCCTCGACGAGAGCTTCGGAAAGGCTTGCTTGATGCAGGTATTGACAGTGTGCCTGAGTCAAGTAAAATAACTGAACTTCCAATCGACAGTTTAGGAATAGAGGAGGGGTTAGTGGCTGACCATGATAGCCTACCGAATGTTGAGGACTCGGAGAGGGAGACACCGAAAGATTCCATTCCTTTAGTGCCAAGAGAGTTCCACGTGGCACAAGCGTATCATCGTGCCCGTTTCTTCAAACAGGATATTCAGGGCGTCGCCGATTCGATGATATTTGTAGAGAAGGATTCCATGATGTTCATGTTCCGCAAACCCATTGTCTGGAGCGGTGAGCGTCAGGTAACAGGCAACAGGATTGATGTGCATTTCAATGATTCCACTGCCGATTGGGCTTTACTCCCTGAGTCGGGACTACTGTCGGAATTAGTGGATGAAGACTTCTATAACCAGTTGGCAGGAAAGAAACTGCTTGCC
>CAMWIF010000054.1 GCA_947174225.1 uncultured Porphyromonadaceae bacterium
ATATCAACATCGTATTGATAGAGGCAGAGAAAAAGGTGGTGACAAGTTCCTGGAGTCTTGATTTTCCGAAAGGCTGGTTATAGTACCCCGAAAGCCAGTATATGCCCAACATCCCGAAAGGGATGGCAATTTCCTCTATAATCAGCTTGGTGGAAAAGACAAACGTCCAGATGTCATTCACATCGTAAAGGATATAGCATCTGCAAATGTTGAAAAGGAAGAATGCAAGCGAGCTTGTGATGTAATCACACACCACATACTTCCATCTTTGCCGCACAGCAGACAGTCTTCTTCCTCCCATAAACTATGCCTGTTAAGCTTTAGAAGTTATCTTATTACCTTGATTAAGCCGCCGTCGCTGACCTTGATGATATTGCTGGGCTTATGCGGTGTGTTGTCGTCACGACGGTATTCAGCAATGTAGTCGCATCCCTGCTTAATCTCGTCGGAAATCTGTGAGAAGAACACAGGAGCTTTCTCACCGCTCACGTTGGCTGAGGTGGACACTATAGGGCGGCGCAATCTACGGCATAGCTCATTGCTGTAGCGTTCAGAAGTGATACGTATTCCAAGCGAACCGTCTTCGGCAAGCAGATTGGGAGCGACACCGCAAGGATGATCATATATTATGGTCATAGGGTCAACGGCAGCCTCAATCAATTGCCACGCCACGTCAGGAATATCTTTCACTGTACGGTCGAGCATAGCCTCTCCGTCTACAAGCACGAGCATAGACTTACTTTCTGCCCTCCGCTTCAGCTCATATATCTTCTTCACGGCTTCGGGATTGGTGGCATCGCAACCTATCCCCCACACAGTATCGGTGGGATAGAGAATTATCCCACCTTTCTTCAACACAGCCACCGCGTTCTTTATATCTTCTTCAAAAGTCATTTTTTCTTGTTATCTTTTGGATTTGCTTACCTCTTTCTTCCTATCCCGGAACAGTTTATTACAAGTCTATACAGTTTACTTGAGCACGATGCTATCTACCTCATTCAGCCAGAGATGGCTTGACGCATCCGAAGGCATACGCCAGTCGCCGCGTGGAGAGAGATTGACACTACCGACCTTTGGACCGTCGGGCATACAGCTGCGTTTGAACTGCTGGCTGAAGAAACGACGGTAGAAATTGCGAAGCCATTTCAAAAGGGTAGCTTCATCATATACCCCGGCAAATGCTTTACGGGCAAGCATAAAAATCTTTCGGGGAGCGAAAGAGTTACGCAGCAAATGATACATAAAGAAATCGTGCAGTTCGTAAGGACCGACAAGATCTTCAGTTACCTGACCGATTTTATCCTCTCCCGACGGCACCAACTCCGGACTTATCGGAGTGTCAACGATGTCGAGAAGTATCTCTTTGGCACGCTCACCAAATTCAGTGGCAAACCACTTCACAAGATGCCTTACAAGGGTCTTGGGTACAGAAGCATTAACCCCGTACATCGACATATGGTCGCCGTTGTAAGTACACCATCCTAAAGCCAATTCCGACATATCGCCTGTGCCTATAACTATGCCGTTCACCTTATTTGAATAATCCATAAGTATCTGAGTGCGTTCCCTTGCCTGAGAGTTCTCATAGGTCACATCAAACTGCTTAGGATCCTGACCTATATCCTCGAAATGCTGTGCCACAGCCTTACCAATAGGAATCTCAAGCACAGTCACTCCCAATTCCTCCATCAATCCTACGGCGTTGTTATGGGTGCGTGATGTGGTAGCCATACCGGGCATAGTTATGCCATGGATTCCTTTACGGTCAAGTCCCAGGAGGTCAAACGCCCTAACCGTAACAAGGAGGGCAAGTGTAGAGTCCAGACCACCCGAAATTCCTATCACAGCATTTCGACATCCAATCACATTGAGACGCTGCATAAGTCCGCGAGCCTGGATATTGATGATCTCTTCACAGTGTTCGCTAAGTTTCTTCTCATCGTGAGGAACGAAGGGATGCGGATCAATGCGAACATTGAGCAGCTCCGGATCTATCACCGGTCTTTTCAATTCATCTTCATATCTGATAGATCCGTCGGAGTTATAATGCACGATGTCATCCTCATCGGCATAAGGTGTCGGGGAATCGAGCAACATATCATGCAAGGCATTAGGGCGTACCTTCACATATTTTTTCTCGTGATCCACACCGTCGAAGAATGTAGAGAATTTTGCCCTGTCGTTTTGAAGTTTCTCCACATCAATATCTTTCACCACTAACGCAGGTTCGGTGAAGAAACGGCGTTGTGTCTCGACAATCGTTCCATCTTCTGCCACTATAGCGTTGCCGGCAAACACAAGATCGGTGGATGACTCACCCCACCCTGCCGAGGCGTATATGTAGCCACAACGGCAACGTGCCGATTGCTGCGCTATAAGCTTCAGAAGATAGTCGTGTTTCCCGATCAGCTCATCGGAAGCGGAAAGATTGAATATCAACTGTGCCCCTGCCTTTGTCAAGCCACTGCTCGGAGGAATAGGGACCCATAGGTCTTCACATATCTCAATACCGAATGTCACATCCTTATGCTTGAAAAGGAGATTGTTGCCGAGCATTGTGTTGGTATGAAACACGAAGTTGCAGCTTTCCAGATCTGCTCCCGACTCAAACCATCTCTTCTCATAGAATTCTCCATAATTAGGAAGATGTATCTTAGGTACGATTCCCACTACCCCATTGGCATCAATCACCACAGCGCAGTTGAAGCGTCGTCCCTTTGCCATGACGGGACAACCGACAATCACCTTCATCTCATTTTCATCTTCATTATCTAAAAGCTCAATCAGGCGTCCCACACCACGCTCCGCTTTCTTCATCAGGAGCGACTGCTCAAACAGATCTCCGCAAGTGTAGCCGGTGATACACAATTCGGGAAGAACCAGGATGTCTACCTTATTCTTTATACTTTGCTTTATCAGCTTACCTATCTCCGCCACATTATAATCTACATCAGCTACCTTGACGTTGGGAACTCCTGCGGCTACTCTTATGAATCCGAAATTTTCCATTGTATGATTGTCGATTTGTTGAGTCGTGTAACGTTGTTATCATCACATCCCCACTTGGCCGCATATGCCCAGAAGAGCATTTTAATCATCTTTGTACATCGCCGGAAAGGGAGTTGTGACAATAATTTTACAAATTTACGAAACTATTCGTAAAAAATAAATGTTTTTTCAATATAATTCCCAAGATAGGGTGCCTGCATTATGAGATGTTGCTCCGATTATTATTTTGTAGCCAGTTTCATTTTGTAGCCGACACTATTCAAAGAATTGATTATTTTGTATTGTTTTCTCTTATCCCCTCACAATTGGATTATGAAATTAAACTGTAAACATTCAGCGTTGGCACTTCTGATGACGGCAGCTGCCTCAATTTGTTCTGTCCCGGCTTACGCCCAAGCAGGTGAGAAAACTCTTGGCATTGCCGGCGGCTATGCCTCTCATAACAACGGAGGGGAAGCTAATATTTATTTCCATTATAGTTTTTCTCAACACGTACGCATCGCTCCGGAGATTGGATATGTGTTCCGCAATGAGGGAAAATCCGCTTTTGAATGTAGCGTAGATGTCCACTTCCCCTTCCGTGTGGCTCGTGGATTCAAGGTGTACCCACTCACAGGTATCACTCTCAACAATTGGAGCCACGAACACAGTGGTCATATCACACGCGGAGGTCTTGACTTTGGAGGCGGTGTTGACCTATACCTTACCTCTTCACTTAAACTCAACCTACAAGGCAAATACTCTCTGATGAACGACACAAGCGGATGTTTCGTGCAAATGGGTATAGGCTATGTGTTCTGATATGCTCAACATGGCATAATGTCTTTGTATACTTATATGTATGTTTCTATAATTTAACAAAACATATTTATGAAAAAATTTAAACTGCTTATTCTCTCCATAGGTATTACCTTTATGGGTGCCTTATCCGGCTGCTCTACATCGAGCCTTAATATGCAAAGTCTGATCGGTGCAGGTTCGAAAGCCCTTCAAGCCGCTACAATATCCGATTCGCAGATCCAATCCTACGTGCATCAATACGTACAAAGTATGGACCAGCAAAATAAGGTTGCCGCAGCTAATAGCCCATATTCAGTACGTCTCGCCAAACTTACGCAGGGTCTAACCTCAGTTGACGGTATACCACTGAATTTTAAGGTTTATATGACCAATGATATAAATGCCTTCGCCTGTGCTGATGGTAGTGTGAGGGTATATTCAGGACTTATGGACCGAATGACAGATGATGAAGTGCTTGGAGTAATAGGTCACGAAATCGGACACGTTGCCCATAAAGACACCCGTAAGGCATTTCAGGAAGCTCTTCTCCAGTCAGCCCTTGTTGAGGGAATTGGTTCCACAAGCAACACCGCCGCCCTACTGACCTCCTCACAACTCTCACAACTCGGACAAAAGCTGATGAGTGCCAAATACTCACAGAAGCAGGAAAGTAATGCTGACGACTACGGCTACGATTTCCTCAAAGCCAACGGTAAAAATCCGTGGGCAATGGCATATGCCTTCTCAAAACTTGAGCAACTCGAAGGGGCACAACCTGCAAGTAGCGGCTTATCTCAGATGTTCTCCTCTCACCCCTCCACTCCCAAGCGCATACAGCATATAATGGATCGCTGCAAGAAAGACGGCATCGCCCAACCTACCAACTAAATTACCCTTCAACTTATCCCTACCTACCACTAATTTACAACTCATCCATTCCCGAAACTATTTTGACCGTTTCAGGAATGGATGCTTTCTTTGACACGTTTCCTATTTGTCTAAAGTAGTTGGCTCCGCCTACACCAAAAATGTGTAGGCGGAGCCAACTACTTTATGAAATTATCCTCAAGGGACTGAGGTCAGAGCTTATTATGTCTGGTTCAAGGTTCCTTAGAGGTTGAGGAAAGTTTCTTATTCTTAAAAGTTTCTTATTCTTAGAGGTTGAAGAAAGTCAGAAAACCGAGGGAGCTTTGAACCGCGTCGTAGCAATACTGGTAGATGTAAGGCACGAGACCGAAGAATACGATACCGGCAACACACAACCATAAGCCGACTTTCTGGCAACGTTCTGTCTCAAATGTACCAATCTTCGGCTCCTCAGGACTAATCCACATTGCCTTGACAACAAGGAGATAGTAGTAGAGCGAAATGATGGTGTTGATAAGAGCGATAAGCACGAGCATATAAAGTGCCCAAGAGTTACTGCTGGTCACAGAGGTAAAGATAAGAATCTTACTGAAGAAACCTGCAAACGGAGGGATACCTGCCAATGAGAACATAGCCAAGGTCATTGCAAACGACAACCAAGGATTGCTCTTGTGGAGACCATTGTAGTCGTCCATACTGAGTTTGCCTGTATGCTCCTCAATAGTATTGATTACGGCAAAGGCACCAAGGTTGCTGACTACATATACAAAGATGTAGAACATCATTGAAGCAAGACCGAGACCATTTACTGCCATTGCACCGAGCATAATGTAACCTGCCTGTGAAACTGACGAGAACGCCATGAATCGCTTCATATTCTTCTGACGAATCGCAAAGAGGTTACCTACGGTGATTGTAGCGATAATGACAGCATACATCATCCATTCCCAAGCGTCGCTGTAAACAGCCCCGAAGCACTGTACGAAGATCACGAAGAACGCGAAAGCGGCAGAGCCTTTGGAGATAACTGAGAGATAGCTGGTAATTGCTGTGGGAGCACCTTCATAAACGTCGGCAGTCCAAAGGTGGAAAGGCACGAGCGAAAGCTTGAAACCGATACCTGCGATTACGAAAGCAAGAGCTATAAGAAGCAGACCGCTCATCTCACCCTGTCCGATATAGAGGGCAATGTCAGAGAAATAGAGCGAACCACCGGAGAAAGCATATACGAAAGAGAGACCCACAAGCAGGATAGCTGAGGAGAACACCGCAGTCATTATATACTTGATAGCCGCCTCGTGGCTTTCATAGTGACGCTTGTTGAAGGCAACCAAAGCTGCAAGAGGCAATGAAGCCGATTCAAGACCGATGATGAAGAGAAGGAAGTGACGGGCAGACACCATAAGATACATGCCGAAGAGCGTCACCAAAATCAATTCATAAAACTCGCCCTTGCGGATAGCCACCTCATCGCTGTTGACCCATTTCGAACTTTGGAGGAACACGATGAATACACCCACATTGAGGATGGCTTTGATAGCGTTGGTAGCGTTATCGTTGATATACATTCCACCGAAGACCTCCTCACAAGAAGCGGGGATAATCCAGATGGCGATAGTGCCGAGTGCAAATAGAATGGTGGTCAGCGGAGTCAGGATCCGCTTTCCCTTTTCATTCGAAAATGTGTCGAATAAAAAGACCAGCATAAAGATTCCGAGTACGATAAGTTCGGGAATCATTGATCCAAATTGTGAATAGTCCATTGTTAGATTGCTTGATTATTTATTCAATACATTTCATTTCAAATTACTCCCTGGATGGCAGCGATGATAGGCTTAAAGCTGAACTGGATAGTCTCATTGATCCAATTCGGGAAGCAACCTATACCGGCGATACATACTATGAGTGTCACGGTAGCGAGACGCTCAAACCAAGTGGCATCGGTAAGCTCAAGGTGATGCTTATCCTGCACAGGACCAAGAAGAAGCTTACCCACAACACGGAGGATATAGACAGCCGTAATCACGATTGAGCAGGTAGCGGCAATCACAAAGATACGATGGAAAGTGTCGGCATCCTGGAATGAACCGAAGAAGATGGTCATCTCAGCTACGAAGCCTGACAGACCCGGAAGACCGAGTGATGCGAAACCTGCAATCATATAGCAGACACCGAGGTAAGGCATAATTCTCATCAAGCCACCCATCTGGCGGATATCGCGTGTATGTGTACGTCCGTAGATCATACCGATAAGGGCAAAGAAGAGAGCTGTCATCAAACCGTGAGAGAGCATCTGAAGGATAGCACCCGTCATAGCTGTGGTGTTAAGCATAAGGATTGCGAAGAGCACCATACCGCAGTGAGAAACCGATGAGTAAGCATTGATATACTTGAGGTCGGTCTGCACACAAGCGGAGAACGCACCGTAGACGATACTGATACCGGTAAGGATGATGAAGATCCAAGCCAGTTCATTTGCCGCCTGCGGAAGAAGGAAGATGGCAATGCGGAAGCAACCGTAGCCACCAAGCTTCATAAGCACACCCGCATGGAGCATTGACACAGCTGTCGGGGCACAAGCGTGACCGTCGGGGCTCCATGTGTGGAAGGGGAACATAGCACCAAGCACACCGAAGCCTACGAAAGTAAAGCAGAAAAGCATCTTCTGCCAGTCGGGATCGATAGAGGCATTGTGAGAAATCTCAAGGATGTTCCAAGTGAGCTGACCACCTTCCGGAGCACTGTGCCAGTAGATGCCGAGCAGACCAAGCATAAGGAATGCCGAACCACCCATAAGCATAAGGGTAAGCTTCATTGCTGAATACTCCTTGCGTCCGGTGCCCCACACGCCGATGAGAAGGTACATCGGGATAAGAGCCACCTCATAGAACATGAACATCGTGAAGATGTCGATGGAGATAAAGAAACCGAACACACCGGTGCTCAGAAGAGCAAACCAGAGGAAGAAGTTCTTGGGAAGCGGACTGATTTTCCAGGAAGCGAAAGTTCCGGCAAATACAATCACAGAGGAGAGCATAAGCATAAGCACCGAAATACCGTCTACACCGACAGCGAGATGAATATTGAGCGGTGCATACCACATCCAGCTACCGGTGAAGAGCATCTCATCATCTACGCCGGCGGCACGGAGACTTAGAAAATCGCAGCAAAGCCAGATTGAAAGGCCGAGCAGGACTGTTGAGCAAACCACCATCACTGAGCGGATAGCATTCATACTGCTGTTGCGGCATAAACCTAATCCTGCCATCATAATGACGGGGATCACTACAAACCAGATTAATATATTTCCAAACATAATCTATTTATTTCTGCGTTGCAATATGAAAGGTTAGATAAGGCAGAGCCAGGTGATGGCGGCAAGTATGATGGCTCCGAAGAAGTACCAGAGCACATATGCCTGAATTGAGCCTGACTGCATACCGCGTATAGCGTAAGAAGCTTTCTGAGTGATTGTGGCGAAAGCGTCCATTGTAGCGTCGATGACATGGCGGTCAAACCATGCGATGCTCTTACAGATGATGCCGAAGATGATCTTATGAGTAATAAACATATAGATCTCATCCCAATAGAAGCGACGGTGAGCAGCCTCCCAAAGAGTGGGCCAGAAGTCTTTGACCTTCGTAGGAAGATCGTTCTTCTTCATATACATCTTTGTGGCGAGCGCAATACCGCAGATAGCTACTATAAGGCTCGGGATAGCCACCTTCACCCATTCGATATGGATATGATAAGGAACGCCGTTCCATGTAACGAACTGACCGAAATCTATCCAACCGCAGCAGAATGACACGGCTGCCAAGATAATCAGAGGCACTGACATCTGCCAGGGAGCATCGTGCGGTTTGTGTTCCTTATAGTGTGGATTCTCCTCCCACCAGAATACGAGGAAGTAGAGACGGAACATATAGAAAGCGGTAAGACCGGCTACCATCATCATCCACGCACCCCAGAACCAGTGGCGGTTGAACATAGCGGCAAGCATCTCGTCTTTGGAGAAGAAGCCTGCGAAGGGCCAGATACCGGCAATGGCGAGACAGCCGATAAGGAATGTCCAGTGAGTGATAGGCATATATTTTCTCAGACCACCCATAGCCGTATAGTTGTTGGAGTGTACGGCATGGATAAGGGCACCGGCTCCAAGGAAGAGGAGCGCCTTGAACATTGCATGGGTAAAGAGGTGGAACATACCTGCCATATAACCGAGACCTGAGTAATGCACACCCTCGATCGGAAGGTCGTAAGCACAACCGAGCGACACCATCATAAATGCAATCTGGGAAATTGTAGAGAAAGCAAGCACACGCTTGATGTCGATCTGCGCACACGCCACAACCGCTGCGTAGAAGGCTGTAGCGGCACCCACATAGCATACAAATGTGAGAGATGCGTCAACCACGCAATATACGGGGAACATACGTGCTACCAAGTACACACCTGCTACGACCATTGTAGCGGCGTGGATAAGGGCTGACACGGGAGTAGGACCCTCCATAGCGTCGGGAAGCCAGATGTGAAGAGGAAGCATTGCTGACTTACCCATACCACCGGTGAAGATCAGCACCATTGCCCAGGTAAGAAGAGATGCACCCATAAATGTTGCACCGCCGAACTCCTGAAGCACAGCCGCAGGATTGTTGGTCATGGCAACGAAGTTGAATGTCTCGGTATAGTAAGAGAGAATAAGAATACCGATGAGGAAGCCAAGGTCGGCAAAACGGGTCACGATAAATGCCTTCTTGGAAGCCGACACTGCTGAGGGAAGCTTATAGAAGAAGCCAATCAACAGATAAGATGAAACACCCACAAGCTCCCAGAAGATATACATCTGGAAAATGTTGGTGGCAACCACGAGGCCGAGCATTGAGAATGTGAAGAGAGAAAGGAATGCGTAGTAACGCTGGAAACCCGGCTCATGCTCCATATAGCCCCAGCTGTAGAGATGTACCATAAAAGATATGGTGGTGATCACAATCAGCATAAGGGCAGAAATGGGATCGAGAAGGAAACCGATATTGACTACGAGCCTCTGGGTGAAAGCCAGCCAGGTGACATCGAACACCTGATACTGCTGGCGCACTCCGTCGATAATGAAGTTGGCGTCGCCACTGAAATAGTAGGTTAAAGCTACGATGTAGGCAAGGACAGCTGTCGTACCGAGACCGCAGATACCGAGGATACCGGCGAGCTTGCGCGACATCTTGACACCACCTATTCCTAAGACAAGGAACATCGTGATGGGAATCGCCAAAATTAAAATTGGAAGTGTAATGTCCATATCTTAGTATTTCAATTTGTTGATTTCAGTTATATCAGTATTGCCGATCGAACGGTAGATATTGATGATGATGGCAATGGCTATTGCAGTCTCCGCAGCGGCAATTGCGATTGCGAAGAGAGTGAACACCATACCATCCATAGAGCCGGGGAAAAGATAGCGGTTGAACACCACGAAATTCAGGTCGGCTGAGTTAAGCATCAACTCTAAGGAAATCAGGATAGCAATAAGATTCTTACGGGTAATGAATCCGTAAATGCCGCAGACGAGCATTATCACGCTGGGCACAAGATACCATAACATACTCAGATCCATAACATCTTATTCTTTACGGGCAATTGTGACGCCACCGATTATACAAGCAAGCAACAACACACTTATAGCCTCAAACGGCAAGAGATACTGGAAACGGTCGCTGCCGGTGAAGGCATCGCCAATCTCTTTCATTGTGATCTGCTGTCCGTTGGCGATACATTCCGTGAGCGACATCCCGTGAAGGAGCGGCATAAAGAACAGAGCCAACAGAAGAAGCACACCTCCAGCCACTGCCACTGTGCCGCCGATAGCCCTTCTGTGGGAATCGATTATGCCTGTGGCATCGTTGGGTTTATGGGTAAGCAAAATAGCAAACACAAACAGCACCATAATACCGCCTGCATATACCGCTATCTGCACAGCGCCCAGAAACTGGTAGCCTAACTGGAAATAAATCACTGCCGTGCTGAGAAGCACAAAAAGAAGGTAGGTCGCGGAACGCAAGATCTTGCGCGTAGTCACCGCCTTGATGGAAAAGACCACTATGGCGATGGCAACCACGAAATACACAATTATATTTCCTACAGAATCCATTATTTATTAG
>CAMWIF010000055.1 GCA_947174225.1 uncultured Porphyromonadaceae bacterium
TTCGTACATAGACCTCATCATAGGGCTTAAGCACAAACTCCTGGTCTTTGCCATGTCCAAGACCTCCCTCAATTGATACTGAGAAGTTTTCGGAAAGCTGCTCTGTTGGAGCGGTAGATTCAGGATTGACAATTCGACGAGAAATGTCGACACGAGCGGTAGATGCACCTTCGAGCAGACCACCTGCCTGGAGGATAAGGTCTTCGAGAGTCATGTTGTCGGCATAGGGGAATGTGCCGGGACGAGCCACCTGACCTGAAATCGTGACGGCACCACGGTCTTCAATCTCGTGTACACTTGAAATCACAAGCATATCGTTTCGCTTCAACTCAACGTCCGGAGCACGACCTGCGAGAATCTCAGCTATATCGAGAGGAATGATTTCCAACTGAAGGTTAGGACCTTCACGGTAGAGTAGGGCACGATCAGTGTAGGCATCATCCGTAAGGCCTTCGGCTTTGCGGATAAGTTGACCTACTGTATTGAGGTCGCGGCTGATAGCGAACATACCGGGACGATAAACAGCACCTTTCAGCTCTACGCGATTGGAGTAGCGGTCGAGAATGGTTCCGATAGAAACGATGTCGCCGTCTTTAAGACGATATGTGGCAAATTCTCCTTGCTCGATGTTGTAAAGCTCATTTTCTGTGCCTGATTGACGGGCGAGACGAACCATCTCTGTATAGGCATCACCTGTGAAACCGCCTGCGTAGTCGATAAGGGTCTGGATAGTTTCACCCGGTTTGATTTCGTAATACATCGGACGCTTCACGTTGCCGTCGATGGTAACGAGCTGATCATATGGTGGCACAATGATTACGTCGCCTTCCTGCAGACGAATATTTCCGGTAGTCTTGCCTTTAAAAAGGTAGTCGTAGATGTCTATGCCGGCAATTTTCTTACCGTTGCGGAGCACCTGGATGTTACGGAGTGAACCGATGTCGTTGATACCTCCGGCGCGGTAGAGTGCGTGGAATACGGAGGAGAAGGGTGACATACGGAATGTACCCGGAGTGGCTACCTCACCCATAATATCCACCTGTATGGTGCGTACTTGTCCGAGAGTGACCTGGATATCAGTCTCGGCATCGGTCATACCGGCATATTTCTTTGAGAAAGCAGCCTTGATATGATTGTTGGCATCGGTGATGGTCATGCCGTTGAGGAAAACGGGACCAATCTGTGAAATCATTATGCTGCCTTCCGGGGAGATGGTTTGGCGCAGATGATCTTCCGAAGTTCCCCATATGTCAATAATCACCTCATCGCCCGGACCGAGACGATAGTTCTGAGGAGTGGCGAGATTCTCACTGGGCTCGAATGTGAGGGCACGGGAGTTGAACACCTTATGACCATAAATCTGGCGTGCAGACACTGTTCCGGTTCCCCCTTCGTCAACTTCACGACCTATGTCGTCGAGTTGGGCTGCACTGATGTCTGTTGCAGCGTTATGGCGGCGCTCTGCGTCGGCAGCTCCCACGCTTTGGGAAGTGACATTGACTTCAGAACCTTGCTGAGATTCAAGTCTGGCTTTGATACGCTCTGCCTGTTCGGGAGTGACACCTCGTGCAAAGAGTTCCTTGCCTATCTGCTGTTCGGTCTTGCCCGCAGCTGACTGTTGCTTTATATAGGCGATTACCTGCTCATCGGTAAGGGCAAACGCCGATAGAGTGCAACATAGTAGAAGTGAGAGAAGAATGCGTCTCATTTTCATATTATGAAAGTTTGTTTATTTCTCGTAGAATGATGTCGGGTGAATCTTCTTTAGCCCGGTAAGGAAAAAATAATATGCCCCAAAAAAGGAGAATTATAGTTCCTGTTTTGAGCTAAATATGGATTTTCATGCAAAGTTAATAAAAAAGCAACTGATAACCAAAAGTTATTGAGGATTATCCAAAAAATTGCTTAGGTTGATTTGTGGCTCCCTGCCACATCCCTGAAGGCAGAAATATGGAAGTTGAGGGAGGAGAGGTTGGATTGTTTGAAAAATTTGACTATTTTTGCGGAATCATGAAGACAATATTGGTAATAGTCTCCGGACTTGCAGATGTCCCGGACAGAATGCTCGGAGGCAAAACTCCTCTGATGTTAGCGTCCACTCCCGCTCTTGACGCTCTTGCCCGTTGCGGCTGCTGCGGCACATTGCGTGTGTGTCCCGAGGGTGTGGCGCCGACTCGTGACAACGCTATTTTTGCCTTGCTCGGCTATGATTTCGGCAAGGGGGTGCCGGAAGTGGCTACATGTCGGCCTTTTATAATTCCAAAGTTTTCGGGTCATGGGGTGGTAATAAGCTCTCATATTAAGGTTAGGCGCATAGGGGAACTCGCCTTGTTGAAGCCGATTGACCCTGACCGATTGTGTGAGTTGGGTGTTCCCGTGCTAAGGACTATGGCTGACCTTGCCATACAGAACATCTTAGACCATGAATTTGTGATGGTTCACGTTGAAAGCGCCGCTGCAATGTCGAGGAAGCGTGATCCCTATGGTAAGCAGGGAGCCATAGAGAGGATTGACAACGATGTGATTCGTCCGATAGCCGATTATGTCTGGAATGCCAAGGAGCAGATGAACATGGTAGTGGTGAGCGATAATATATTTCCATGGCGTTTGGGCGCTCCTGTAGAGGGGGAGGTTCCGGCTGTGGTTTATTTTAATGATGACCTTCCCTATAACACCCCACGATTCGATGAGAAAACCTTGGAGGAGGGTCCGCTGAATGCTCCTCTTCCGGGTGATTTGATCAAGCTTCTCATATCTTTTGAACCGGTGTGTGACGATATGATATAATCGTTGGCAGATGTGGGTGACAATGCAAGATAGGCATAAGAAAAAGGCTGACTCACGTCAGCCCAGTTTCCTTCAATTAAAACAACAATAACAACTTTTTTCAGAACGCTTATAGCAGTTTATATTTTTCTCCTCTTATCTGAGGATCTGATATTTACTTTTCTAAGCTACCGGATTATCTCATCCGATTTACACTAATATAACAAAGGCACCGACGTGATGGTTCGGTGCCTTTCCACTTATTTTCGACTTCTTTTATGCTTTGTGGCATTTTCAGGGTTTTATCTTGCCATTTCAACATTTGACCCCTAAAATTATCCCATCATATCGAGATAAATCTCAAGGGCGGTGCGAATGTCTTTGATGTCGGGCAAGCAGTCAATCACCGGATCTCCGGGAGCGGTGAGAAGGGTAAAGTTGGGTTGTCCTGCCTTGGCGTTCTTCTTATCGTGAGCCATAAACCCAATCAGAAGGTCAACATCATCGCAGCTTACCTTTACACGCGGATAAAGGGGTTTAAGCACATTGGTTGCATATCTGTGAAGCTCGGTTGAGCTAAAGCCTTTAAGCATATGACTCAGGATAAGTTCCACAAGCATTCCGTGGGCTACCGCTTCACCGTGCGTAAGACTCTGATGGCGCTCAATAGCCAAACTTTCAAATGCGTGTCCTGCAGTATGTCCAAAATTAAGGATCTTTCTTAGTCCTTTCTCTGTGGGGTCGTTGGCTACCACATCCTCTTTTATCTCGACACATCTTTTCATTGCCTTTTCAAGACGCATAGTGTCGGCAATCACCTCCTCCACGTGAAGAAGCTCATTATAAAGAGTTGCATCGGCTATGAGTCCGGTCTTAATCATTTCTGCGTAACCCGAAAGTATCTCACGCCGAGAGAGGGTGGCAAGGGGTAAAGCAGATATTATCACTTCTGAGGGAAGATGGAAGGCACCCACTTCATTCTTTAGTCCGTTGAAATTGATACCGGTCTTCCCACCTGTTGCGGCATCTACAGCGCCTAAAAGGGTGGTGGGGAGGTTTACTACCCGTATGCCGCGTTTGAATGTGGCTCCCGCAAAACCTCCGATGTCGGTGATAAGTCCGCCTCCGATGTTCACGACGACACTGCGGCGTGTGGCATTAGCCTCTTCCAAAGCAACCCAGATATGGGTTACCGACTCGATACTCTTATGGTCTTCTCCGGGGGGAATAACTACTTTGTTGCCTTTCTTAACGACTGTGGAAGCGGCAAAGAGAGGCATCACGTCGCGGTCTACATTTGAGTCGGTCACGACGGTGACACTTGCCGGCTGCAGTTTTTTCACCGCTTCATCCAAACGATGGCATAACTCCGCTTTTGGCAGTTCCGTTTCAAGCCAATCGGCAAATTCATTCATAGAGGAGAATATAAGGTCAGCACCCTCCTTCACAAATTCCTCACGTGGTATCGGACCGGTCGTCACAGCTATTGTGAAAGCTCCCGAAGCCTTTCCTGCCCTCACGCCTAGGGGTGCATTCTCAATGACAATTGCCTGCTTAGGGTCAACTCCGACCTTGGCAGCTCCTATCAGATAAGGTTCCGGATTAGGTTTGCCGTACTTCACATCGAGAGCAGTGACTCTAAGGTTATCCGGGAAAGCACCCGGATAGTCATCGTTGAGTGAATTTAGGAGGGAACTTTGGGCAGAACCTGTCACAAGGACACGAGGTATGCCGCCACGCATAAGAGCGCGAAGCATCCTGTCTGCACCCGGCATAGGTTCCTTCTTACCGGAGTTTACGAAGAGTTCCGCTTTACGTGTGTAAAGACGCTTTGCCTCCTCCGGAGTTGTGTCACGCCCTAATTCACGATTGAATATGAGATTGATTGTAGCCTGTCCGGTCATTCCTTCGTAGAGGAAGAATTCTTCCTGCACAGTGTCGATGCCCTGCTCCTTCATCATCTGATGCCACGCACGGGCGTGATGAGGCATAGAGTCGTAAAGCACACCGTCCATATCAATAAGGGCGGCACGTATGTCTTGTGGAAATGGAGTATTCATTTTCTATAAACAGTGTTCACATTTTATAAACGTTGTAAGAGCATTGTTATTTTTTATAGATAAAGTTTGTTAAATAGAAGTTGATGACTTAAATTTGCATATTATGAAAAGAGAAATACCGGAAGTTGCCCGTGAATTGGCGGGAAAAGATAAAGTTAGAATTCTGTTTGTGTGCTTAGGCAACATATGCCGTTCTCCCGCAGCTGAGGGGGTTATGCAGGGTGTTGTTGACAATAATAAGGCAAACAAGCGTTTCAAACTCGACTCGGCAGGGCTTTACGGAGGCCATGCGGGAGAGCTGCCCGATCGCAGGATGCGTGTGCATGCCTTTCAGAGGGGCTATAACCTTACCCACCACAGCCGTCCTGTTAGAATGTCGGATTACGACAACTTTGATCTCATCGTGGCTATGGATCATAGCAACTACGACCGTCTGCGCACTATGGCTCCTACTTTGGAAGATGAGCGGAAGGTTGTTAGGATGATAGATTTTGTGAAAGGATTTCCGCAGTGCGACTGTGTGCCCGATCCTTATTACGACGGGGCAGAGGGTTTTGAACTTGTGCTCGACCTTTTAGAGGATGGATGCGTTAATCTTTTCGACGTTTTGAGTGTCAAAGAATAAGAATTAGTTACCCGTCTGATGGCTTTGCAGCGGTAGGAGGCTATCAGAGTAATACATATAAGTCATGAAGAAGATACTCATAGCCCTGCTTGCATTTGCAGGTATTTCATTCGGAGCGATGGCTGCCGATGTGCCCACTTTTCCCGGGGGAGCTGAAGCTCTCACGAAGTTTATAAACGATAATATGAAATATCCCGCTCCTGCAAAGGAAAACGGTGTTGAAGGTGTGGTGACCCTGAAGCTGACCATCAAACCTGATGGTACTATAGGCTCTATCAAGATTGTGCGTATGGTCGATCCCGACCTGGAACAGGAGGCTATCCGCTTAGCAAAGACTATGCCGGCTTGGATTCCGGCTGACAAGAACGGGCAGCCTATTGAAGCTTTTGTAGAAGTGCCTGTCACATTTGAATTGCCCCAGTAATAGAATAAAGCGTCGCTAATATTGATAAATCGTTATCTCGTTGAGCGGATGTGATTTATAAGTTAGATTACGATAAAGCTTGCCCCATACAGCCACAATGGCTGTATGGGGCAAGCTTTATCGTAATCCTATGAACAGTCTTCAGTTTTACTGAGCTTTCTTTTCCTCTACGATTGTAGGGGTAACTTCTAACTTAAGCACATCGGCTGCCTTAAGACCAAGCTGCTGGGCGCGTGCTCCGAAGAGAGCCTGTGCGCTGGTAATGAAAGTGCCTGTCTGTCCGGATGCCAAAGATTTGAACGCCTCTGAGAGAGGATTGTTGCTCAAACGCTGACCAACAGTAAGCTCTTTGGGGAAAGGAGAATTTACATCCTTGCCGTTGAGAGTAGTAATCTTGATGTCAGCCTTGATTCGGTCGCCATCCTTAATCTTTGCAGCATCGCCTGAAGGGATGGTGCCCCAAAGCTGGTCTGACAGAGACTTCATCTTAAGAGCCTCACCGGCTGCTTTAAGTGCGCTGAGGGCAGCTTCCTTATCACGTTCCTCTTTAGCCTTGTTAAACTCGTTCATGAGTTTATAGAAGGTGCCTTGCATAGCGGGAGCATCAATTACAGTGTCAGTCTTGATGGCAGCAGAAAGTCCTTCCATAAATACCTTGTCTGACAGACGAACATTATAATCCTCAGTAAACTGGTTAATGTTCATAGCCATCTGTATACCTTGGAAAAGACCTTTGTTGTATGCCTCTTTTCCGGTCTTGACAGCATCAAGACCTGCTTTCACACCACGTAGATATTCCTGCTTGGCAGCATCTGTAGCTAAAGTAGTGTCACGCTGTGCCTCTCGTACATATTCCGCTCCACGCATCTGACCGAAACAGTAGACAAGAGAATCGGCTTTAGCCGAGATGTCGGGTGTGGTGGCAGTGGAAGGGGTATTGTCAGTGCCGGTTCCGTTGCAAGATGCGAGAAGCAGCGCGAGGGCTGCGGTTGAAAATAGATACTTAATCTTCATGTCTGTGTTTAGAGTTGTAGTGACCAATTGTTATTCAGGCACCTCAATTGCGTCGGGAAGAGTCACAGCCTCTGCGTCGTGATTCATAGAATCAGGGACTTCTTCTGCTACTTCACCAATAGTTACTTCAATTGTGTCGCCTGAAGGCACTACATTGTCTGTGGTACGACCCTTACAGCCGGTAGCCATCAATGCGATGGCAGCTACGGCTGCAAAAGCCATTGTTGATTTCATTAACTTCATAGTTGTCATTGATTAATTCCGAGCAGGTCAACCTCGAAAATGAGGGGTGCGTTGCCCGGTATCACATTGGGTATGCCCTGAGGACCGTAAGCAAGGTCTGAAGGGATATAGAAGATGGTCTTACCGCCTACCTTCATAGTCTGCAAACCTTCAGTCCAACCTTTGATCACAGCCTGAAGAGGGAAAGTGGCAGGTGTGCCACGCTCAACCGAACTGTCGAATACGGTTCCGTCAGTCAGAGTGCCGATGTAATTTACGGTAACAGTGTCAGTGGCTTTAGGACTTGCGCCTGTGCCGGCTACCACAACGGTGTATTTCAGACCTGAGGGGGTCTCGATATAGGTTGAATCAGAAGGAGTGGCAGCTTTCTTTGCAGAATTAGTAAAGAATTCCGGACCATAAGTAGCTCCGGCAACAGCCTGAGAATTGTTGACAGAATCGTTGGTGCTTGCCAATACCGTCTCTACCATGCTGTCAATAGCTGCTAAACTATCGGCTGTAGCCTGATCTTTGTTTGCCTTGTCGCTTTTACATGACGAAAGGCTCCCGAGCGAAACGAGAGCCACGACAGCGGCAAGAGCCGCTGCCGGGATAAAATGTTTTCTCATTCGAAAATTATGTATAGTTACTTCTTATTGACTTTAATGAGTTCAACCTCGAAAATAAGAGTAGAGTGGGGCGGAATCACATTAGGTATACCCTGAGGACCATAAGCAAGGTCTGAGGGAATGAAGAATGTATATTTGCCACCCTCCTTCATAAGCTGCACACCTTCAGTCCAACCCGGAATAACACGGTTGAGAGGGAATGTAGCGGGTTCGCCACGGCTTACGGAACTGTCAAATACGGTGCCGTCAAGGAGCTTACCTGTGTAATGTACAGTAACTTCGTCCTCAGCTGTAGGACTTACCCCTTCGCCTTCCTTCTCCACGATATACTGGAGACCGGAGGGTGTAACTTTCACGTTCTCGTTCTTAAGGTTCTCGGCGAGGAACTTGTCGCCTGCCTCTTTCATCTCGGCAGTCTTCTTTGCGGCGAGTTCCTGAAGGAACTCCTGTATAATCTTGTTAGCATCTTCAGGCGACATCTTGGATTCCTTACCGTCGAAAGCGTCATGAAGAGCCTCGTCAAAATCTTTAAAATCTATATTAGTAACTCCCATTCCACGGAGCTGATGGCCAAATGCCATGCCCCATGCATAACTTAACTGGTCCATTGGTTTATGGTTTTTTTAGTGTGCTTCGGAAAAGCACGTGATATTAATAATTTCTATGTTTATTATCTCTTGTTTCTATTTATATAACGTCTACGTAGGCATTTTGTTATTATAAAAAAAGCTAATAAAAATGTAAATAACGCTAATAAAAGTTCAAATATAGTTGCAGGTAAAGAAAAGATTTCGTAACTTTGCACCGATTTTAGAGCAGCGCCATGACTCGAAGATAACATATTGAGAAAATGCGATTGTTGCTCTGGATCTATAGGATTGTCTTATGGTGTAATGGTAGCACTACAGTTTTTGGTTCTGTCTGTCCAGGTTCGAATCCTGGTAAGACAACAGAAGAAAACCTCAACTCATTGATTTATAATGAGTTGAGGTTTTCTTTTTTATTAGTTGATTGTATCGATTTTGTAATTCTCTATGCCGTGAGCGGATTCACGGTCTATGAAGTTGATTCCGATTAGGAATTTCTTGCGTGGATCAAGTGCGAAACGTTCAGCATAACCTCGATTGTAAATCTGATTCATTGCCTCTGCGACACTTTTGTTATATTTGATTTCAAATATGTATATGTAGTCATCAGTCTTGATTTCTAAGTCTGTTCTGCCATTGGAGGTGTGTCGCTCCATTTCCGCATCTGCTCCGGCAAGGGTCATTATTATATAAAGCAATGACTGATATTCAGCCTCACTGTGAAACCGGTAGGCTTCTCCGGCAAATAAAGCTTTCAAACGTTTCATAAAGGCATCAGGTCGTCCATCAAATATATCATCATTAAAGCGTTGGAAATACAGTTTGCTTCCAGTTCGGTTTGCTTCCGGAGCATAGAGCGGCAGGAGGAATTTCGAGAAACCGATTTCCACCTCTCTGTTTGGGAAGCGGAGGCTGTATAGGTTTCGTCTAATCTCATAACTGTCAATGGTGAGATAGCCCGTTTGAAACATCAGTGGAATCGGGTTGCCGGAGGGTTGCCCAATTGAAAGAAGCTCGTCTCGCTTGAAACGTAATTCGCTAAGGTCGCCAACGTCAAGTCCACTCTCTTTAACGTGTCTCGCCAGTAACGTAGGCGTACCCGTTTCAAACCAATATGATTCAATCTTACGGTTACGGAAGGCTGTCAATACACTATAAGGGTTGTATAGTCGTTCCCCACGGCTGCTAAACAAATAACCGTCGTAATACTGTCGAATAGCATTAAGGGTATGCTCGTAGCTCTCTTCCCGGTCCTTGGCAAGTGCTTCTATGCTTGGAGCAAAGGTCATTTCAAGTTCCTTCTCTGTCCAACCGCATATATCGGCAAATTCCTCGTCCATTGATATGTCACGCAAGTTATTGAGATCACTGAAAATACTGACCTTGCTGAAACGTGCCACTCCTGTTATCAAACCGAAACGTATGTATTGATCCATCGTCTTAAGATTACCAAAGAACGCTTTCAATACAGTTTGATAAGTATGGTATATTTCTGAATCCTCCTCAAGGTTCAATAGTGGCTTGTCATATTCATCTACCAAGATCACCACTTTACGTCCGGTTTTTTCAAAAACAGAGGCTATGAGTGATTCAAAACGGTTGGCTACATCAAGCGATCCATAACTCAAACCGTATTTCTTCTCATGATTAGAAAGAATCGTAGCGATTCGATTCTCTAATCCATCAGGTTTAAGATACAGTCCGTTATTGAAATCGATACGTATTACGGGCGAGCTAATCCAATTCTTATCCATACGTTCCACTGCTAATCCCTTAAACAGTTCACGCCGCTCCTCAAAGTAATCTTGGAGGGTAGAGATCAACAGACTTTTCCCAAACCGTCTGGGACGGCTGAGGAAACAATATTTATTATTGTCAAGTAGCTTGGGGATATATGCTGTCTTATCAACATAGGCATATCCTTCATTTATAATCTCGGAGAAGGTTTGGATTCCGATTGGGTATTTCTGGGGTGCCATGGCCTGAATCTGATTCACACTGATGCGAACCTCACCACAAATTTAATCATTTTCATATACTCTGCCAAATTTTGAGTGGGTCTGTGGCTTATAGGGAAGTCGAGAGGGCTTCCGCTGTTGCCGAGACAGCAGAAGCCCCTTTCGGTCGAAGCGATGAAAAATGGATTTGGTTTGTCAACCGATTATGTATTTGTACTTTTTACTCGGAGCGGAGGTGTTCTACAGGGTTACTTCGGGCTACACGCAGACTGTTTATGACTACCACACCTGTGATAAGCAGTAAAAGCACTATCAGGCATATCACCATACTAAAGGGTGAGAGCGACACACGGTCTGTAAACTGTGCAAGCCAACGCTGACCTACAATCATTGCCACCGCGCCGCCAAGTATCAGCGAGGGAACAGCTACTTTGAGGATGTC
>CAMWIF010000056.1 GCA_947174225.1 uncultured Porphyromonadaceae bacterium
CCTAAGTTCAGCTTCCATACCTATAATTTTCTCTGTCATAAGTAAGCTCCAAGCCACATTTACCGGAGGCAATGCGGTGGAGAAGATGAAAGGACGGGCAGCATTGATAAGGAAACTTTTCATTTCCTCTGTCACCACGGCAAATGCTCCAATTGAAGCCGCAGCTTTTCCGAAAGTGCCGATAAGTATGTCGGTATGTTTGATAAGATCATATTCTTCACACACTCCCAAGCCGCGTTTCCCTCTCACTCCGAAAGCGTGAGCTTCGTCTACATAAAGCAATATGGAAGGATAGTGTTGTTTGAGAGCCACAAGCTCAGCCAGAGGAGCTTCGTCGCCATCCATGCTATAGATGGATTCCACAACCACTATTAGATGCTCATAATGTGAAGATTCTTTGTCGAGTATTCTCTTTAACTTTGCAATGTCGTTGTGAGGAAAACGTTTAAATTCCGCTCCGTTTATTCTCAATCCGTCCACAATGGAGGCGTGAATGAGCTTATCACAGATAAAGAGAGTGGAGGGCAGTGTCAAAGCGCCTATGCACCCTACATTGGCGTGATAGCCTGAATTGAAGAGAAGTGTTTCCTTGCCATATAGTTCGGCAAGAAAAGCTTCAAGCATCATATGATACTTTTGCTGCATGGAGAGCAACCGTGATGCCGACGAGGAATAGGGCGCATCGGAGAAACGCTCGGCAAATTCCTCCCTGAATTCGGCGTGGCGTTGCGCAAGCCCCAAGTAGTCGTTGGAGGATAGATCGAGAAATCCCTCCGACGGCTGTCCCGGTATGGCGCGGAGCCGATGCTCAGCCTTCAATTCAGTCAATATGTCACTTATTCCGGACATGGCATCTCCTTAACTAATTTCACCAGAGCGTCA
The DNA here is from genome assembly GCA_947174225.1 of uncultured Porphyromonadaceae bacterium. GTDB lineage: Bacteria > Bacteroidota > Bacteroidia > Bacteroidales > Muribaculaceae > Lepagella. The sequence continues at coordinate 883 of CAMWIF010000056.1, forward strand.
CACAGTTGCTCTACCTGCTCATCGCTTACTGCGAGATAAGGGGGCATAATATAGCAATTGTGACCGAAGGGACGAATCCATACCCCCTCCTTCACACATCTTTTCTGAAACTCTCCGCAGTCGACATATTGCTCTACCTCAATCACACCAATACCTCCAAGCACACGTACATCTCTTACGTTTGGCAATTCACGGGCAGGAGCAAGTTTCTCCTTCATAATGGCTTCAATCCTGCTTATCCTTTCCTGCCAAGGGGAGTCGAGGAGAAGTTGCACAGACGCAAGAGCCACGGTACATGCCAAAGGATTACCCATAAACGTCGGACCATGCATCATTACGCCCGCTTGTCCGGAAGAGATCATATCAGCCACCTTTGCTGAGGCTGCCACAGCCGAGAATGTCATATATCCTCCGGTAAGGGCTTTCCCGATAAGCATTATGTCGGGTTCAACTCCTGCGTGTTCCCAGGCGAACAGTTTACCTGTGCGTCCGAAACCGGTGGCAATCTCATCGAATATAAGTAGCACCCCTTTTTCATCACAAGCCCTGCGCAGCTCTTTCAAATATTGGGGATGATAGAAGCGCATTCCTCCGGCTCCCTGCACCACCGGCTCAAGTATCACGGCTGCCAATTTGTCGCCGTGTTCGTCAAGAATCTTTTGCATCGGTGCGAAATCAGCCGGATTCCATTCTTCACCAAACCGACACGCGGGAGCATCGGCAAAATATCTTACGGGAAGAGCCGGACCGAAGGCTCCGTGCATACCTGTCACCGGGTCACACACTGACATAGCGTTCCATGTGTCGCCGTGATAGCCGTTACGAATTGTGGCGAAATTTGTCCTCTCCGGATTATCCTGCGCTTGCACTGCCATCTTCATTGCCACTTCCGTTGCAACCGAACCGGAGTCGGCATAGAATATATGATTCATGGATGGGGGTAGAATGGAGAGGAGGAGTTTTCCGAGTTCTATTGCCGGTTGATGGGTGAGTCCGCCAAACATCACGTGGCTCATCTTATCAATCTGCTGCTTAAGCGCATTATTCAAGACGGGATGATTGTAGCCGTGGATTACACACCACCAAGAAGACATACCGTCGATTAATCTCGTGCCGTCAGCAAGGATAATCTCCGCACCCTCCGCATGGTCTACGGTATATGTAGGAAGCGGATTATGGGTTGAGGTGTAGGGATGCCACAGATGAAGTCGATCAAATTCGTCGTGTAGAGTGATGTCAGGATGTTCGTTCATTGCTGAAAAAGGTTAGATAGAGGAGAGCAGGGAATCTTAATACGGATTTCAAGGTGCAAAATTACCAAATAAGGCTTAAATAAGCAATTTTTGTTTATGGTTTATTGTTTACGGTTTAACCATAAACTAATTCAGACAGGATCGACGTCGTAGTAGATTATGGATGATTTTATGTCGGGATTGGCAGCGATGTTGGCGAGTATGGAGCGTAGAAGGTCTTTCACCTTTTTCATAGAGGCGCTTGCCTCTATCTTCAGCATTATGGATTGTAGGTAATAGGTGGCTATACGTGACACAAAGGGCTTTTCCGGACCGAGTACACGCTCCCCGAATACTTTGCGGAGTGCCATTGCCAATACCACAGCAGCACGGTCGCACGCCACGGCATCCTTATTTTTTAGGTAGACGTTAATTACTTTTGTGAAGGGGGGATAGGCATAACGCGAGCGGTCGGAGATCTCATTCTCGTAATATCCGGCGTAGTCGTGATTCTTCACATAAGTCAGCACCTCATGTTTCGGATTCACAGTCTGTATGACCACAGCTCCTTTCTCTTTCCTGCGTCCGGCACGTCCTGCCACCTGCTCCAGCATATTGAAAGCTCTCTCGTTGCTGCGGAAGTCAGGAAAATTGAGGAGCGTGTCGGCATTAAGTACACCTACCACTGTGACATCGCCGAAATCCAGACCTTTCGACACCATCTGTGTGCCTACGAGTATGTCGGTTTCGTGGCGTGCAAATTCCTCGATTATTTCCTGATAAGCATCTTTATTACGTGTAGTGTCAAGATCCATACGCGCCACGCGGTAGCCGTCAAATTCTTGGTGCATCTCCTCTGCAATACGTTCTGTGCCGTATCCAAAGGTACGTATGCTGTTCTGTCCACACGCAGGGCATAGTTTGGGGAGTTGCTGTGAGAAACCGCAATAATGACACCTGAGCAGTTCCAGATTCTTATGGTATACCAGCGACACATCGCAATCACGGCATTTAGGACTCCATCCGCATTGGTCGCAGACCACTACCGGGGCAAAACCTCTACGGTTTTGGAAAAGTATCGCCTGCTTCTTATTCTGCATAGCAGTTAATATGCGTGACCGAAGAGGGGAGGAGAGTATACCCTTGACCTCTTTTCTCTTCCGCATATCTGCCATATCCACAATCTCGACATCCGGTAAGGTAGCACCTTCAAAGCGTTCCGTGATGGTGACAAGACCGTACTTACCGGTAGATGCCTTATAATATGTCTCTATGGAGGGGGTAGCTGAACCGAGGAGTGATTTTGCACCGTGCATCTGTGCCAACACAAGAGCTGCGTCGCGTGCGTTGTAGCGGGGTGCCGGGTCATACTGCTTGAAGGACGACTCGTGTTCCTCATCTACAATCACTAATCCCAAACGCGCAAAGGGTAAAAATACGGATGAACGCACACCGAGTACTACCAAAGGCTCATTAGTGGTGAGAAGTCGGCGCCATATATCTACACGTTCCGAATCGGAAAATTTTGAATGATAAACAAGAAGTTTCGGACCGAACACTTTCCGCAAGCGATCGGAGAGCTGAGTGGTGAGTGAAATCTCAGGCACAAGGAAGAGCACCTGATTACCATCACGCAACACAGACTCTATAAGATGGGTGTAAATCTCCGTCTTGCCGCTTCCGGTTACGCCATGAAGCCACTGGATATTGCGTGAGTTCCACCCCTCTTTCAATGCGTTCAATGCGTTGGTCTGCGCTTCCGACAAAGGGGAGAGCACTATAGGATGGTCTTTGGTGTCGGCAGCAAAGCGGTTAAGGCTTTTCTTCACCACACGCATTATACCCTTGTCGATAAGTCCGCGCAGGGTGCCGGGTGTTATTCCTGAAGTGTCAAACAACTGTTGCTTTGTAACGTCGCGCAGTTCGCCACGAGGATTAATCCAACCTGAAAGATCAAGGTAAGCTATCAAAGCTTTTTCTTGTTGTCTTGAGCGTCCCAAAAGGGAGAAACATTCGTGTAGCCTGTCTTGGTCGCCACGTGGGAAGGTAAGTTCGACAACGGATATTTTCTTTGGGCGATAACGTTCCACCACCTTTTCATCAATCTCAACTATGCCGTGTTCAAGGAGTGGATTAATAATGGCAGCTACGTTCCGGAATTTTGTTTCAGCCTCAATATCGGAGATGCGCATACGCTTGTTGAGCTGGAGCATCTGGATTATGATGGCTTGGCGGTCGGTAAGCCGGAAAGCTGAGTCAGGCTCCGGCTCATAGTCGGGATTAAGGGAGATGTAAGTTTCGCTCTCAGGCTTAAGTCCGGTAGGGACTGCCGCTTTGAACACTTCTCCGGGGGAACAAAGATAATAGTCCGCTATCCAATGCCAGAGTTTAAGCTGGGGATAGCGGACTATAGGGGTAGTATCGAGCACCGCCATAAGAGGCTTTACCTCATAGCCCGATGGCTTTGTGGAATGGGTTGCCTCAACGATTGCGGTGTAGTATTTTTTCTTGCCGAATTGCACAAGTACACGCGACCCGATCTGCACCAGGTTCTCCATCTCATCAGGGACGGAATAGGTGAAGGTAGAGAAGAGTGGAAGCGGAAGGATTACTTCGGCAAACAAGTTTTAGCGAGTTAATGGATGAATCAACAGATAAAATCAGAAAAGGTAAGCCACATTCACGAACGCGCCTCGTGGCTGTGCGGAATAGTTGTCGAGCTTCAGGGTGCGTATTTGGTAGCTTATGGCCCAGGAATAGCCTCCCGATATTTGCCAATGCTCAAACAGCTCAACACCGCCGCCACACTGCATAGCTACAGTGCCGGCAGGATGCTCAAGAGCGGGTTGACGGTTGGTAGCGACATTGAAATTGAACACCGGACCTCCGAACACAAAGGGAGCAAGTGTCTGCTCGAAACCATTCATACGTGTCCATTTGAATTTGAGGTTCAGAGGTATCTGGATGGTATGTATCCATACATTCTGGTTCTCGATACCATCAGACGCCCACACTTTGAAGTCGCCGAAATTCTCGTGGGCACCGTTCATAGAATAGCGCAGACCGAGATCAATGCCGAATCCGATACCGGGAATCATGAGTTCGGTGGCGATACCACCCTGGAAACCGGTCAGACCTTTTGTGGTGAGCAATTCTTGTTTCCAATGGAAAGTAGAGAAATTGGCACCGACCATCGGGCCCCAGCGGAATTCCGCTGAAGCCGTCAGGGCGGTTGCCATTATCGTTGTCAGGAGAATTAATTTCCTAAACATTTTCAGATTAATGATTTGTTAGTATGAGTGAGGAGAGAAGAGGAGAGTTTTGTTCATCTATTAGAAGAGCCAAGCAGCTGTTACAGTCCAGTAGTTGTTGCGAAGCTTCGTAAATCCTATATTAGCATGGTTTGCGTCAGCTATGTGCTTGGCGATATTGTTTATACCGAAGCCGTAGCCACCCTGAATCTGGAGATGGTGTATAAGTTCTACGCCTATACCGAGATTCCAAACAGTCTGAGTGCTTTTGGTCTCAATGAAGTTTGCCACATCCTTCTTGTTCTTGTCAAGACGGAATGCGAAAGATGGACCGGTGAAGATGAAGGGAGTAACGATGTTTGAAACAACAGGAAGTCCGATTTTATACTTAACGTTGATAGGCACCTCGATGAAGTTCTTGGCAAGATCCATCTTCTGGTTGCCATCGCTGATGTTAGAGTTCATATGGGTATACATAGCGGAGAGGTCGAAGCAGAGACCGATTACAGGAATCTGGAACTCAGTCATAACACCGGCAGTAAATCCTGCCTTGTTGTCGTCTGTAAAGTTCTTTTCTACGCCTGAGAGGTGGAGGCTGTTGAGGTTGAGACCGGCTTTAACGCCGAAACGGAGCTGTGCGTTAGCCGCGCCCATGCCTAAAATGGCAACGAGAAGCGTCAGAATAACCTTTTTGAAATTCTTCATTTTAGTTGATTATTTGTTGTTAATAATGAAAGATGATTTAATTCACATACCGAAGTCTTAGACTTATTTTACTGCTTTCTTATCTCCTGTCAGTTAGTCAGACTCGTAAACTTCCTTTGCAAGAGGTGAAATCAGCTCAAAAATCTGACTAAACGAACAAGAATAAGTTTAATACAAATTCACTATTTAAAATGCAAAATTACAAAAAAAGTTTATAAATAGTGAAGTTGTTTTAATTTTTTACAGGGTGAATATTCCTTTTAAGGGATTATTAGAGGCTTACCGGGAAATTTCTTCACGTAAGTGAGTGTTTTCAAAAAATATGTGACTATTCGAGGAGTTGAAATCATAAATTTTAATTACTTTTGTAGTATGGAAGAAAATAAAGAGGAAATAAAGGAGTCACAGCAGCCCATAGATGAGGCGGCTTGTGACGCTAATGAGAATAATACTGGTAAGACTGCCGATATGGCGGCTGCCGAGTCAGTGGAGAAACAGGAGGCGGTGAAGAAGATAGAGGAGGATGCCGATGAGGAACTCCGCATCACCAACCGCACTATCGAGCTTCTCCGCACAGTTTTTGACCCTGAAATCCCGGTCAACGTCTACGATCTTGGTCTGATATATAAGATAGACTATGAGGTCGCCACCAAGACGTTGCACGTGGATATGACGCTTACTGCACCGGGATGTCCTGCGGCAGATTTCATTATGGAAGATGTGCGTCAGAAGCTGATGAGTGTCGAAGGTCCCGAAAAGGTGGATCTCCGCCTTGTGTTTGAGCCTGTGTGGACTCAGGATATGATGAGTGAGGAAGCAAAGCTCGAATTGGGTTTCCTTTGATGCGATGAGTGTATATTTTCTGAGCGATCTGCATTTGGGCGCACCCTATTTCCCCGACTCAAGAGAGGCGGAGCAGAGAGTCGTTGCCTTCTTGGATTCCATCAAGGATGATGCCGAGGCAATATATCTACTCGGCGATGTGCTCGACTATTGGTATGAGTACCGTTATGTCGTGCCGAGAGGTTTTGTAAGGTTTTTTGGCAAACTTGCGGAGCTTTCCGATTCCGGTATAAGAGTAGTCTGGATGATAGGCAATCACGACATCTGGATAAACGACTATATCCCCTCTGAGTTGGGGGTGGAGGTGGTTGACGGTACCCTTACGGAGAAAATAGGAGACAAGACTTTCTTTCTCACTCACGGCGACGGGGTGGGTAAGATGAAGAAATCTTTTAAATTTCTGCGCACCCTTTTTCGCAATAAGGGTTGCCAGAAAGCATTCAGTGCAATCCATCCAAGATGGACTGTGCCGTTTGCCTACAACTGGAGCCGGCATAGCCGTAAGAAAGGTGAGGGACGTGGGCTGCCCGACGAAACTCTCCTTTCAGGTTTGAAGGAGTTTACTCTTGAGTATCATAAAGAGCATCCGGAGATTGACTATTTTATCTACGGCCACGTACATGTGTTGAGTCGTGAGGAGATTGACAAGGGATGCGAAATGATAGTGCTCGGAGAGTGGATTCATACGTTTAGTTATGCCGTTTTCAGAGAAAATGAGCTAAAATTAAGCAAGTGGGGGTGAAAAACATATGTTTTACAACATATTTCTTACATTTTGTCGAAAAATATTTGGTGGGATAAGAAATAAACCCTAACTTTGCATCGAACCTAAAAACAATCTTTTTTACCTTAAGATTTTTACCTGTAGAAACTTATCAAAGGGTGCGACCGTGGCGGTTATCACCCTTTCTTTTTTGACAAAAATTACCCACAGACAGAGGGCTTGAACACCATGTTCAAGCCCCCTGCATTTAATATAAAGAATGAGATTTATCCTTGTAAGAAGATCTGTCAGAAGAGTGTGGAACGTTACTTGGCAGTTAGGCGCAGCACACGTGAAGCATAGTCGTTGCGCTTGTTCCAATCTACATTATGATCGAGCGGCATTTCAAGACCGTTAGACATCAGGAACGCTCCGGTGAAGGTTTTGCCTTCGTAGGGGAGTGGTTCGTTATCTATACGGTTCAACTCAGTCACTGTATACAGTTTGTCAGGGTCAAGACCGTTCATAGTCACTCTCGGCAGCTGCTGGTTGACAAACTGCTCGGTCTTCCACCAATAATATACTGCATCTTTTTTATCGGGTGCCACATACATAAGAGAGGCTGCTCCCTTGCCGTCATACGGAGAGAGGAGACGGTAAAGGTCGCCGAACTGCACGACGTCGCGTACCTGCTTGTAGTCGTTGATGGCGCGTTTGGTCTGCTCTTTCTCCTCGTCGGTCATATCCTTCGGCTGAATCTCCATACCCAAACGTCCGCTCATAGCTACGTCGGTGCGGAATTTCAGTGGCACTATGCGACGGGTCTGATGGTTGGGAGAAGCGGAGATATGTGATGCCATAGCTATGGCAGGGAAGAAATAGCTTGTGCCCCATTGCATATATATGCGTTGGAGAGCATCGGTGTTATCGCTTACCCAGAACTCATCAAAGTAAGGGAGTATTCCCCAGTTAGCACGGCCTCCACCGCTGGCACACGCCTGAATAGTGACGTCGGGATATTTTGCGCGGATACGTTCCAAGGCAGAGATAAGTCCCTTGTGATAGTCAATGTAGAGATGGCTTTGATTATCGGCTGTCTGATACTGTGACCCATGATTCATTATCGGTGCATTGGAGTCCCATTTGATATAATCAATCTCAGGATATTTTGTAAGGAGGGTATCCACAATATTGAATACAAGATCCTGCACCTTCGGATTAGCCATATCGAGTACCATCTGTGTACCGCCACGACCAAGCACTGCATCACGTTTCGGAGCTTTCACCACATATTCCGGATGCTGTTCATAAAGCTCAGACAAGCTATTGGTCATTTCCGGTTCAATCCAGATACCGAACTTAATGCCACGTTCTTTGGCTGCATCGCAGAGTCCCTGAATGCCGTTGGGAAGCTTCTCGGTGTCTACAACCCAATCGCCGAGAGAAGTAGAGTCATTCTTACGTGGATATTTATTGCCAAACCATCCGTCGTCCATAACGAAAAGTTCTCCGCCCATTCCGGCAATGTCTGTCATCATCTGCTGCATACCGGGTTCGTTGATGTCGAAGTAGACACCTTCCCAACTGTTGAGGAGAATCTTGCGCGGCTCATTGCCGTGGGCAAGTCGGAGGTCACGTCCCCATTTATGGAAATTACGGCTTACGCCACCAAGACCATCTTCTGAGTAAGTGAGGGCGAGGGGAGGGGTAGTAAATTTCTCACCCTTTTTTAGATTATAGGATGAATTTTCCTCATTTATTCCGGCAAAGAAATGATGATAATCTGAATCGTCGGTATCAAACATAAGTTTGTAGTTGCCACCATAGCACAGGGCAGCTCCGATTACTCTGCCGTTATCCTCCTGTCCTTTCCCGTCGAGAGAAATCATAACCTCGGCATGGGAAGTGTGGGAATTTCGGGCACCGTCCTTATTCTTGATTATCTTTAAGCCGTGAGGAAGAGGAGCTTCTTCGACCTTGCCTTCATTTGCCCATGAGCCATAGAGCTGGGATACGTGTACGTCGCTGCGGCGCAGGGGGAGATAGCCTGACATAAATCTGGTAAGCTCAACATTCCCTTTCTCCTGATGTGATGCTTCGGTCCAGGTCTCGATTACATCCTGACCGGGGAAAGTGCGGTAATTCACATCAATTGTGAATGGATATACCTTATCGACAAGAGTGACTGTTGTGGTTTCGGCTCCATCAGCATCTTTGGAGACATTGACTTTCTCCACAACCATATCGAGAGTCATGTTGCCGTCGGAATGTACGGCTGAGAAAGCAGCCTCCTTCTCAGGCCAGAGACCATATACAGGATATGCGTTATGATTAGCTGCGCCCGCGTCTTTGATATTAGCGATGTCGTTAGCGGAAAGAGCGTTGCCATAATAGAGGAATTTCAGTTGTTGTCCTTTTTCCGCATCAAGTAGCAGGGAGGTGTTAGGTGTGGCTATATGCACGTTTTCCGCCAAAGCGAATCCCGGAGCCATCAGCACACCGATAGAAAGGATTTTTAGGATTTTTTTCATGTCTATATGTCAGGTTAAAAGTAAATTTTGAGCTTAATTTAGGATACTTCTGGATTAATGTTGAGATTAATCGTGGTATCAGTGCAAAATTACTAATAATGATGACATCAAACAAACACTATCTTACCCAATTCTGTCATTTTCCTTATAAATACCTTAATTTTTGGTTGTCCTTTGAAATGTATATGTATCTACAATATATTTAGGTGTGATGCAAATTGTAGGCTTCATAAAATATAACATTGTAGACCTCACAACATAATCCTCACAATATATATAGTTCTAACAATATATAATTAAGGAGGTGAGCCGCCGGAAAATTTGACTCACCCCCTGTGTATAAATACTATTGACTGTCTGATTATCTGCTTATCGGATTACGACTTTCTTGCCATTCACGATGAAAATACCCTTGGTAGGATTCTTGACACGCTGTCCGTGAAGATTGTAGATAACCTCATTTTCCTGAAGAGGAGCCGCGATGACATCGTTGATACCGGTATTTCCGGATTTCTTGATAAGTTCAGCTTTTGCTACCTTAATTGTAACATTATCATCGACACCCTGTTTATTAT
>CAMWIF010000057.1 GCA_947174225.1 uncultured Porphyromonadaceae bacterium
TCATCTCCGGAAAACCGTTTGTGTTCTATTCCATAGGACACCATGGACAGATATGGTCATTAATATGTAAAGATACTACCGGATTTCGGATATATAATGGAACTACAAGATATTGGTTGAAATCTGAAAAATCAGATTTATTGGACACCCTCAGCTTCATTGAAAACAACCGGATTACCTTAAAATGGACTTTTGACTCACTATCATCCGCGACAAAAAGAATGAAACCAGTTGATCAAAAAGAATATAATCCCCTATCTTATGATTTAGTCTTGTATGACCATAGGAATATACCTGTGTTCATATATAATGATGCTGTCTTCTATTCGGGATCAGATAGTGTGAATTTTAACCGTCAAATCAACAAGCTATCATATCTTATGTTATGGCTCGCAGCCCCGTCAGCACGTAAGGATCTGCCAATACCAAATGATACCCTCAAATAGATGACACCTCACCGCCAGCAATCTATTGAGGTTTATATAAATCCGTTGGTTATATGGTGAATTTACTTTTATAAAATCCAATAGCATCTTAAAGTATAGAAGTATGAAACTTGTAAGTGTATTGATGGTATTCATAGCCGTGTTTCTTATAACGGCTTATGCAAGCCTTAACATCGTGATGAATCTCTTTTGGGGGTTGTTAAACCAGTCTCCTGCTACGTCCGGAACTGTATATTTGGCAGAATATTTGGTGCCTTATGTATGTGGTGTTGGTGCAATGGTCTATCTCTTGACGTATATTTGGCAATGTGCAGTGAGACTCTTTACTAATACAGATACTTGTGTGGATATTGCTCCGGGTATACAGACACCTATAGGTTATGGAGGCAATGTTAGCAAGAAAATTATAAACACCTCAGGTAAAGTATGCAATTTGAAGCGAGGCTTAAAAATTATGTTGTCAATGGTAGTTATCTATTCGTTTTTAGCCATAGCTCATAATATCTTCACAGGATGCCTAATGCTTCTTGAAAATGACCTTAATAGCGGTATCATCATTCAGGAAAGGATAATTCCCGACTTGGTATGTTGTGGCTCATTCATCTTCTGCCTGATTCAATTATGGCGAAGAAATGCTTAGGGGGACAACGCGGGATTGCTATTTACTGGTTAGAGGCGGAGGGTGAAGGAGGTGGAGGGGGTGGTCTTGAATGAGAGGGTGCCCCCTAAGTAGGTTATGATGCGGCGCGAGAGACTGAGACCTATGCCACTCCCGGAAGTACGGGTGGTGAAGAAAGGTGTGAATATTTGCCCGGCTACCTCATCAGGAATCGGTTCGCCATCGTTAGAGATGCGTATTTCCACAGATTCATCAGCTTTCAAATCAGTCTCTATCTTTATGACGCTTGAGTTCGCCTCGACTGCATTCTTGATGATGTTCAGCAATACCCGGCTCAACAATGCCTCATCCGTGTAGACCATCACATCAGGAGGGAAGCAGACAAGAGTTATCTCTATATCCTTATCCTTGGCATAGCCCTTCCCCAACCTCACGCACGATTCCAAAAGGGGTTTCAGATAAAGCACTTTCATCTTTGGTTCCGGCAACTTGGTGAACTCTCTGAAATTCCTCACGAACTGCATCAGCGAGCGGCTGCTCGACGATATGGTTTCAAAAGCCTCGGAAGCCTCACGGGTAGTGGTTTTGTCACTCATAGTCTCGGCTATTGACTGGATAGGTGTAAGGGAATTCATAATCTCATGAGTGAGTACCCGGGTAAGCTTTTCCCATGATTCTACCTCAGCCACTTGAATTTGTCTGCTTACATCGCTGAAAGTGAACAAGGTAAAACTTTTATCTTTGACTGTCAGCTCACTTTTCCTGATCATAATATCTTCATAGGCTTCCTGGGGAATCTGACAGACATGGGTAAACACCGGTCGTTCAAGCAGACGAAGTGCCGACTCGTTGTGAAGTATAATGTTGCCCTGGGTGTCGGCAACTGCCAAACCCACATCTGTCAAGTTAATCACACGCTCCAGAAAAACCTCGTTCTGTCGGCTTTCCGTAGAGAGAAGCTCGAAATGCGTCACCATCTTATTCAGCATCTCGTTGACCTCACGTTCCTCCCTGCCTATATTGGCTGTAGGGAATTTATAAGAAAAATCCCCGTTGAGAGTAGCCTCCATTATATAGCGTATTCTCTTGACAATCTTCAATATACTCCTGAGCATCAGTATGCCGCAACAGATTGAGCAAATTAGGAATACTATCCACCACAGCACACCGGCACAATAGCAATATCCGGCACAAAATGCCATAAGCACTGCTCCGAGAAGCCATATTGAGGGTATAAGATGCCATCCAGCCTTAACATCAAAGCCCATATTTGCGCAATTTATTATAAAGCGTCTGACGTGTTATGCCGAGATGCCGTGCCACTTCCGACATATTGCCATTATGCAGCTTGATCGCAGCAGTTATGGCATTACGCTCCATCGATTCGAGGGTAGTTGACTCAGGGGTAGCAATTATCTGAGTGTCGTGCAGGTCGAAGTCGTGGACATCGAGTTTCGAACCGTCTGACAGAATCAGAGCTTTCTCCACAGTATGTTCAAGCTGACGGATATTTCCGGGCCACGACTGGGAACTCAGACGCTTCATAGCCTCTTCAGTCACTTCAGGCACCGGCAACGCATATATGCCGGCATACTTCCTGATGAACATATCCACAAAAGCAGGAATGTCTTCAGAACGGTTTCTTAAAGGTGGTAACTCAATTGTGACTGTGTTGATACGGTAGAACAGATCCTGACGAAATTCTCCATTAGCCACCATTTGAGGGAGATTGCGGTTTGTGGCGCATATGAGGCGCACATCTATATCGCGGGGAGTGTTGGTGCCAACCCGGATAATCTTTCTCTGCTGCAGCGACGTGAGCAATTTTGCCTGAAGATGGTATGGGAGATTACCTATTTCATCGAGGAAAAGAGTGCCCCCGTTGGCTGTCTCGAACTTTCCTACCCGATCCGCCTTGGCATCGGTGAAAGCCCCTTTGGCATGCCCGTAAAGCTCACTCTCGAACAGTGTCTCTATCACGGCTCCCATATCCACAATCTCCAAAGAGCCGGAGCTTCGTCTCGACAACCGATGGATCTCTCTCGCAAGGAGATCTTTACCAGTGCCGTTCTCCCCGGTTATCAGTATATTGGCATCGGTGGGCGCCACACGCTCCAACAAAGTCTTCAATCGGAGCATTTCAGGAGACTCTCCCCACAACATCCCGGGAGTGTCAGGAGTATGTGCTTTTCTCTCTTTCTTACCGAAAGCCTGTAATAAGACCTCGGAGAGCTGAGTATTGTCAAAAGGCTTCACAACGAAGTCGGTAGCCCCAATCTTCATACCCTCGACAGCGAGAGCCACATCTGCATAAGCTGTAAACAACACGACCGACACCTCAGGAGCAATTCTTTTTATCTCACTGAGCAAAAAAAGACCTTCATTGCCGTTGTTTACAGCAGACCGGAAATTCATATCAAGAAGCACCACTTGGGGTTTATGCCTGCGGATAAGTTCGGGTATGGATATAGGAGTGGAAGAGGTGATTACCTCATCCACTTTCGGCGTCATCAGCATTTTGACTGCCGACAGCACCTCCCTATTATCATCTACCACAAGGAGCGTCTTCATTTCTCCGCAAAATTAGCAAAATTTCCTGAATACTACAGTGTCGCACCTACATAATTACAGGCGAGTCTTTTCCACGATTTTCCCGTCGAACAGATTTATCACACGGTGAGTGTAGGCAGCGTCATTACGTGAGTGGGTGACCATCACTATTGTGGAACCTTCCCGGTTAAGCTCTGTGAGAAGGTCCATCACCTCTTTGCCGTTGGTGGAGTCGAGGTTGCCGGTAGGCTCGTCGGCGAGAATAAGATCCGGCTTCGACACCACAGCCCGTGCTATGGCAGCACGTTGCTGCTGACCGCCGGAGAGCTGCTGGGGAAAGTGTTTGGCTCGATGCAGTATGTTCATACGTGTGAGAGCCTCTTTCACCCTCTCCTTACGCTCTGACGCCTTGATGTTGAGGTAGCGCAACGGCAGCTCCACATTCTCTTCGATGTTAAGCTCGTCGATCAGATTGAAATTCTGAAATACAAACCCAATCTTCCCCTTGCGGAAAGCTGTGCGGTTTTTCTCTTTCAGAGCGGTCACATCCTGACCGTTGAGAATATATTTACCCTCTGTGGGATTATCGAGAAGACCAAGTATGTTGAGCAGAGTAGACTTTCCGCAGCCGGAAGGACCCATTATGCCCACAAACTCCCCTTTCGCTACGTCGAGGGTTATGCCTCGGAGAGCCAACGTCTCCACTTCATCTGTACGGAATGTCTTGGTAAGATTTTCTATATGTATCATAGTTGATTGTATTATTTTAATGAATTGATTGGATTGGTATTGGCTGCCTTGCTGCACTGCACGACTACCGATATGAAGCATATGATTATAGCCAAAAGAGCGGAAAGGAGGTAAATCCACCAATATACGCTGATACGGTAGCTGAACTGCGACAGCCAGTCGTTCATCACATAGTAGATCACCGGGATAGAAACCACAGCCGCTATAACGACATAGACCATAAATGTACGAACAAGTTTCGAGAGCACCTCCATGCTTGTACCGCCCATAACCTTATGCACCGCAATGTCCTGTGCCCGCTGACGCACGTAATAGGTGCTCATAGCCATAAGTCCGAGCATAGAGATCATCATAGCTATCAATGCAAATATAGTCAGAATAATCGACAACCTGTTCTCATATTCAAAGTCATCCTCTATCTGTTGGCGCATATAAGGCATCTCGAATACAGAATCAGATAATTCGGAGGAATATATCTCTTCAAAGACACCCCTCACTTGTTTCAGCGCCTCCTGTTCGTCGCCATGCACCTTTATCAAGACAGTCCAGGGTTTGAAATGATCAAACGGCAAGGCCGTCACCAGCCTCAAGGGATGTTGGTCGGTCAGCACATTTCCAATCTTGAAATCTTCCACAATGCCGGCAATCGGAGGTCGGTCATCATAATAGGGATAAGAGTCGGCATCCTCATTGAGACCAAGCTCATTCAAAGACCTCGTATTCAGATAATGTTTAATCGGGTTTGCCGTGTGGTTATCTTTCTGTAGCTTTAGTCCCAAGAGATCCATAAACACAGTGTCGCAAACGAAGGACTGGAACGAGATGGTGCGTCCTTCATACTGCATCGTATTGTTATTACCACAGCTGTGAGGCTCTCCTTGCGAAAAGCTAACCTTATCCACACATGAAAGCTTCAGCAATTCATCCCTGAAATGTTTACCGTCGCTTGAAGGGTCGTTGGTATACTGATAAGGCAGGATTATCACTCCTTCCGGATCATACCCCAAGGGTGCGCTTATCATATGCCTCACCTGAAGATACATAGTTATTGCGCAAGCTATCATGACAATGGTAGCCACATTTTGCACCACAATAAACACTTTGCCGAATATCATATTCGATTTTCTTCTGAAGGTACCTTTCACAGCCTCTATAGGCTTCATTGACGAAAGTAACAGAGCAGGGATTATGCCCGATGCCAGACTCATGACCAACAACACGACAATAAGGAAAGAGACAGTGGTGATGTTGAGGCAACTCTTAATGTCTATTGGCGTTTTGAGTAAAGCTGAAGCATATGGCTGCATAAGGAATGCCAACGCAATACCGATAAGCATAGATACGGCGCAGAGAACAGTGCTTTCACTTATCAGTCGCCACATGATACCGGTACGGCTCTCCCCGAGCAGACGTCTCGTAGCCATCTCCTTCGCACGTTTTCCAGCCAACGCAACAGTGAGGTTGACGTAATTCATAATGGCGAAGAGCAATATCACCAAGCCTATGCTAAAGAGAAGCCTTATCAGTTTTATGTTACCGAAATTCATATGGACGGAGCTCATCTCCGAGAAATAGGTGTCTTTAAAGGGGTAAATTTCGAGCCTGACATCATCTTCAGGGAGATTCAAGATCCAATAACTCGGTTTTATGGCATCTTCATATTCCTTCTTCCGTGTAGTGAGGTCATGTCCCTCCTTAGCAAGGAGGAGCACATTAGAGCCTGTGGCGTTATACATCTCCGGAGCTAACAGAGGCGGGCTAACATATTTCATCATTGAAAAGTTGATGAGCATATCTACGGGTCGCTTGTCGTATGTCATAAACGCCGTATTCTTCATAGGCTCCATCACTCCTGCCACCACAAGAGGATCCTCATCCACGTTGAACACTATACTTTTCCCCATCGGATCCTCGTCACCCCACACTTTACGGGCGTATTCGCGGGTCACCACGATATTTGACGGATTATCTAACACCGTCTCAGGATTCCCCTGTGTGAGTTTAAAGTCGAATATGTCATAGAAAGTGGAATCCACGAAGAAACAATTCGTCTCTATAGGTTTATCATCATATATGAGCCAACGGTTGTTGCGGAATATCGCAGTTGAAGACTCTATCTCCGGAAATTTATCTTTAAGGAGAGACTGGAGATACCAATGCGATCCAATATACTTTTGCCCGGACATCTCAAGACCGAGATAATACATTCTGTCGGCTTTGGTATGCTGTTTGTCTATGTGCCACTCCTGCCAGGTATAGCACCCGATCAGCACGACAAACATCATACTGATTGCGAGTCCGAAAACGTCGATCGCTGTATATGCCTTGTTGCGGCTCAGAAATTTCAAATAGGAATTCATATTATGTCAGTTTTTTTAGTCTTTTAATGTCAACGATGTGGCGTCGCCATATGCTTCGTAGCCGTTTACAATCACTTTTTCACCCGGTTGCAGCCCTTCGAGCACTTCGTAATATTCCGGGTTCTGTCGACCGAGGCGAATATTACGCTTATATGCCTTATTTCCGTCACGGTCGAGTACAAATACCCATTTACCCCCTGTCACGGAATAGAACGAGCCCTTGGGTATGACTACCGCATCTACCGGCTGCCCGAGCTGGAGACTGAGATAGCATGTCTGACCGCTACGTATGTTGTCGGGACATTTATCGGTAAACGTAAACTCCACCTTGAATTTACCTTCTCTCACTTCCGGATAAACCTTACGAAGACGCAGATTCATTTCGCGGTCAGCGCGGGAGGAGGTAGCGAGAAGGTCTTTGTGTACACGGTCGATATAATGTTCATCAATCTGCCCTGTCACCTTATAATTCGTGAGATCGTTGATCTGCCCGATCTTCTCTCCGGCGTTGATGTTCTGTCCGAGTTCCACATCAAGAAGACCTAATTCCCCGTCGATAGGACTCACCACGTTCAGATGCTCCTTACGCCTGCGTATCAAGAGTATGTTCTGCTGCATATTGGCAAGGTTATCCTCCATCTGGTCAACTTGTGACAGCCTATAGATGCTATCCTGGTCAAGACGCTGGTTTATGAGGGTCTGACGGCGTAGAGCCAGTTCATAGTCCTCTTTCGCCTGAA
The DNA here is from genome assembly GCA_947174225.1 of uncultured Porphyromonadaceae bacterium. Taxonomy (GTDB): domain Bacteria; phylum Bacteroidota; class Bacteroidia; order Bacteroidales; family Muribaculaceae; genus Lepagella. The sequence continues at coordinate 7,466 of CAMWIF010000057.1, forward strand.
TATAGTCCTCCTTTGCTATGAGATTGTCGTTGAAGAGTCGTTTTTTCTGCTCGAAGGCACGTTTCTTCCTCTGTACCTCCAACTCGAGTTGAGCCTGTTCCGTTCTGTTGTTGAGACGATCCTGTTCCATTGAGATACGGGTGTTGCGAAGGATATTCTGCTTCTCAGCAAGTTCCGCCTCAGCGTTGAGTATCTGCAAATCGAGGTTACTGTTGCTTAGACGTACAATCACATCTCCTTTACGCACCTGCGCACCCTCCTCTACGACCTTTTCCATAACTATGCCCCCCTCTTCCGGACTTATCTGCACAGTGCTTATCGGCTCTACCCTACCGTCTACTCTCACATAATCATCAAATTTCTGAGATTTTACCTCCGCTATGGAGAGACCTGTCTTCTCGACCTTGTAAGTGGAGGCTATGTCGCTTGTGGCAAGCCATATGATCAAGCCCACAATCAATATACCGCATCCTATGAAAACCCAATATTTAGGCTTCATCCCCTTTATACCTTTCGGCTTTTCTATTTTCACATCCATAGTCGGTTCCCTTTATAATATTCTACAAGTTTGTATTTCAGTATATAAAGCATCTGCTTCTGTAGCAGTTCCACTCTCGACGCATAATATGTGTTGGCAGAGAGCTGAAGGTCGATGAGTGAGAGAAGTCCCTCCTCATATTTACGGCTATTCAGCCGATAAGCCTCCGCGTCGGCATCCGTCTTGGCTTTTAGCGAACTTATCTCGACGGCATATCCGTCACGGTCTGTCACAGCTGAAAGAATCTCGTCGTGAAGTCGCCGCTGCTCCTCATTCAGTGTTTCCTTAGCCTGTTCATATGCATATTTGGCGCGGTTCTTTCCAGATATCCTTCTAAGATTTGAAAAGATAGGTATTGACAAGGTTGCCGCCACGTATTCGCCACGGTTATTTCTGAACTGTTCGCCGAAGGAGGGAGCTGCGTATCCTCCACCGAGAGTCTTGTAATAAGAAGTGGAAATTCCGGCATTGAGACTTATAGTCGGCATCATATTTCCCTTGGCGATATTGTAGGCGTATTTACTTGAATTCACTTCCAGACGTGCATTTATAGCCTTGGGATTGGTTGCAAGTGCCATAGAATACACCCCTTCCGCGTCTTCCTTGCAGTTTTCAATCAGCGTAGGCATATAAACCGTATCTATTGATAAGGGGTCGCCTATGGGGATATTCATAGCAGAACGCAGTGTCAGCATAGCCTGAGAAAACAGATTCTGATTATGAACGAGAACATATTTGTCGTTTGCCACGGTTGCCTCTGCCTGAACTACATCAGGCACTCCTTTTATCCCTAACTCCTCCTGAGTCTTTGTCAGCCTCAGCATCCCTTCACTCTGCTGAAGTTTATCTTCTGCAATCTTGATGGAATTCTGATAATAGAAGGCATCTGCATACGCCATCATCGCGGCAATGGCACTGTCGTCTCGTTTCATCTCCAAAGCATTGAGCTGACGCTCCCTTTCGCTTCGGGCGTGACGGTAACGGTTGAGGGTCTGTCCTCCGTCAAAAAGCATAATCGAAGCGTAGATACCATAACCGTTATTGAAGGTGGTGACATCGTTATATGTATTGGTCTCGGGGTCGATGTTGCGACCCCAGCTGAACTGCCCTCCTACCTGAGCTGATAATGACGGAAAGAAGTCTGCCAAAGCCTCATTACGGTCAGCCGTTGCCGAAGCCACGTCCCATCGTGCCTTCACCACGGAGGAAGCGTGTTCAGCCGCGTAAGCCATACATCGCTCCATGCTCCAGAGAGCAGTGCTATCAGGCTGTAGACTCACCGGCTCAGATTGCACGTTCATCTGAGCTGTTGCGGTCAAGGCTGTTGCGATTGATATTGTTGTAATTAATTTTTTCATAATGCCCTATAACCTTTCAAGAAGCGTGCCAAAAATATATTCAGCTATATTAAAGATAGTTACATCAAAGGTGATAGCTTAGGGTGTCAAAAAATCATACACTTTCAAGTCAAATAATTTTACAATTATGGTGAATGTCGGACTGATTCATCGCAGATGTCCTCTAATCGTTGATTTCCTCTAAAAGAAAAGGCTTTTTTATCCTGCCGGTGTAAAAATCTCAGATTTTTTATCTACTTTTGCGAGAGAATCAAAAACTGTTGAGGATGACTGAGATAAAATACCCCGTCGGGCTACAGACGTTTTCTACGATAATCACTGAAAATTATCTTTATGTGGATAAAACTGCCCTTATATACAATTTGGTAAGTCAGTCTAAATATGTTCTTTTGAGCCGTCCGCGACGCTTCGGGAAGAGCCTGCTTGTCTCCACCCTTGAAGCTTACTTCAAAGGACAGAAGGAACTATTCCAAAATCTCGCCATCTCACAGCTCGAATCAGCGTGGACAGAATATCCTGTATTTCGTTTTGACCTCAGCGGAGAATATTTTAACCATTCAGACATCCTCATTGAACACATAAACGGTCTCCTCGACGATGTTGAGGAATTTAACGGTCTCGAACCCACGACGGGGAGTATTTCACGCCGTTTTAAGCTTCTATTAAGAAGAGCTTATGAGAAATTCGGTCAGCGTGTCGTTATCCTTATCGACGAATATGACAAGCCACTCCTCGACTGTCTCCACGACGATTCCGTACACGAAAGTATGCGGAATCAATTGGCAGCCTTCTATTCTGTGATGAAGGCTTCTGACCAGTATATCAAATTCGTGATGATCACAGGGGTATCAAGGTTCAGCAGAGTTTCTATATTCAGTGCCCTAAACAACCTTGACGACATCTCAATGCTACCGGAATATAATGACATATGCGTTATCAGTGAGACAGAATTCCACAGGTATTTCCCGGAATCTGTCGAGTTATTTGCCGATAAACATCAACTCTCAACAGAGGAAGTGTGGGCTACATTCAAGCGTGAATACGACGGCTACCGGTTTGCCCGTGAAGGGGAGTTTATCTATAACCCCTACAGTATGCTCAAGGCTTTCCGCTTCAAGGAACTGGGTCACTATTGGTTTGTGTCCGGTTCTGCTTCGTTCCTCGTGAACCTTGTGAAGCG
>CAMWIF010000058.1 GCA_947174225.1 uncultured Porphyromonadaceae bacterium
ATAAGTAAAGCCCTGGAGCTTGTTGCTTTCGGTGTTGGCTTCTATTGAATTGGCAAAATCAATAGTATATGTGGTGTTTTTGGCGAGGGGGTCTTTGAACTGCACGGTCACACTGTGGCCCTGTGAAGACACCCTCGGCACCTGTGCCGATGGGGGAGAAATCACCACTTTTGAGAAAGCGTCTTTTACGTTGACAATCTCATCGAAGTAGAGCGTGATACGGTCACGGTCTACATTGACGGAGCCGGGTGCCGGATTAGCACGCACAAAACGGGGCGGATCCTCGTCGCGAGGGCCTCCGGATGGGTTCCCGATAGAGGCACACGAGGCAAGGAGACCCAGCCCACAAAGAGCGGCCGGAAGCATCCGAAGTCCTTTGATGAGATTAGTCATTGTGTGTAAAATCTCTTTCAGAGTTCAAAAGTAACAATTATTTTTCATATAATACCCCAACAAAGGGGGATTTTCCTTAAAAATATGGAATTTATACATTTTTAGGAGTAGATATGCAGTTTACCTCAAAAATTTAAGCTATATTTGCAAGCTGAAAAATAATGTATCATCAATTCCCCGTTCCCCCGCGCACGGGGCGCTGACCTGACAACAAAAAATAACAAACATCAAATAAAACCAACAGACAATGCAGAACAAAGGGTTTATCAGCACCATTGCCGTCCTTTTGATCCTGATTTGCGGTTTTTATATTTCGTTCTCTTTCGTGACCTCACACTATGAGAAGAAAGCAGAGGAATATGCCGCGAAGCTGGCAGGAACTACAGACGTAACCAATGATGCCTACAAACAGAATCTGAAGCAGTTTAACGACTCTATCGACAAGGAGAAAGTTTATCTCGGCTACACCTACAATCAGGTGCGTAAGCTTGAGATCGGTATGGGTCTTGACCTCAAGGGAGGTATGAACGTGGTGCTTGAAATCTCAGTGCCCGACATCCTCCGTCAGTATGCCTCCGGCGAGGCTCAACTTCGCGAGATCAACGCCGCCATAGCCAAGGCTCAGGCTGAGGGCGTGAAGGGTAGCGAGAAGGATTTCATCTCCAAGGTGGCATCTTTCATCCAGCCCGGTGCGATGGCAGGTCTTTTCGTGCGTGAGGGTGAATATCTGGGTAAGCTGAAGAGCAATTCCTCCAATGCAGAGGTGGTGGCGGCTCTTACAAAGCAGGTAGACAGCCAGGTGGATGCGGCTTTCAATATCTTCCGTACCCGTATCGACCAGTTTGGTGTGGTTGCTCCTAACATCCAGAAACTTCAGGACAAGAACGGTCAGATTCTTCTTGAACTCCCCGGTGTGAAAGAACCGGAGCGTGTCACCGACCTTCTCAAGTCGTCAGCCAACCTTGAGTTCTTCGAAGTCTACAACTACAATGAGATTGCTAATGATCTCAATAACTTTGCAAATGCGTGGGCACAGCAGGACACCATCAATCACACTAACCTGATTGCACTTCTCGGTGGTCCGCAGCGTTCCGGCTCTCCCGTGATCGGTATCGTCACTCCCCAGAACCGTGCGCTTGTCGACAGTATTCTCAATTCTCCGCTTGCCAAGCAGAAGCTTCCCTCCGATTTCTCTGCCGTTTGGGAGGTGAAGCCGGTAGATTACCCCGTGCTCGATGCTCAGGGCAATGTGCTGAAGAAGGCTAACGGTGAGGATCGCACCACTCCCTACTGGCAGCTCATTGCTCTTAAGGGTGACGCCGCTCTCGAAGGCGACGCTGTGACCTCTGCCAACAGCGAGTATGACAATATGCGTGGCAACGTGGTTAACATGCGTATGAACGATGCCGGTGCACAGGCTTGGGCTACTCTTACCCGCAATAATATCGGTCGTCCCATCGCTATCGTGCTCGACAACAACGTTTACTCATATCCTAACGTAAATAACGAGATTACCGGTGGTTCTTCCGAGATTACCGGTAACTTCACTCCCGAAGAGGCAAACGACCTTGCCAACGTGCTCAAGTCTGGTAAGATGAGTGCTAAGGTTGATGTTGTGAGCAACAACGTTATCGGTCCGAGCCTCGGTGCTGAGGCTGTTCAGCAGGGCTTCCTCTCATTCGTAGTGGCTATCGCCCTTCTGATGGTGTTTATGATTCTCATCTACGGTGTGATCCCGGGTCTTGTAGCCAACGTGGGCTTGATTCTCAACCTCTACTTCACACTCGGTATCCTTGCTTCTTTCCAGGCTGTGCTTACACTTTCCGGTATCGCCGGTATCGTGCTTGCCCTCGGTATGGCGGTCGATGCCAATGTGCTTATCTTCGAGCGTACGAAAGAGGAGCTTCATCTTGGCAAGAAACTTCGTCAGGCTATCTCTGAGGGTTATAGCAACGCTTTCTCTGCTATCTTCGACTCAAACCTCACATCTGTGATCACAGGCGTTATCCTTCTGATTTTCGGTTCAGGTCCTATCAAGGGCTTTGCCACTACCCTTATCATCGGTCTCGTCTGCTCCTTCTTCACAGCTGTGTTCCTCACCAGAATCGCTTTCGACCTTATCACCAAGAACGGTCGTTGCGCTAATATGACCTTCGACACCGGCATCAGCCGCAACCTCTTCTCCGGTACAAAGATTAACTTCCTTGGTCAGTGGAAAGTGGCTTCTGCCGTATGGGTATTCCTCATCGTCATCTCGATTGCCTCTCTCGCTATCCGTGGTATGAATCAGGGTATCGACTTCTCCGGTGGTCGTAACTATGTGGTTCAGTTCGATAAGGATGTCGATCCTTCCGTTATCCAGGCTCGCCTTCTCGACCAGCTCCAGACGGCTGCCAACGATAAGACTGTCAGTGTAGGTGTAATTACAATCGACGACCCCTCCAAGGTGCGTATCTCTACCAACTATAAGATTAACGACGAAGACGGCAACGTTGACAATGAGATGACCGGCTTGCTCTATAAGGGTCTTACTCCCGAGCTTACCGGTGCCGACGGCAAGGTTATGGATATGAATACATTCGCCATCGCCGACGAAAGCCACGGTATCATCTCTATCCAGAAGGTCGGTCCCTCTGTGGCTGACGATATGAAGCGCGACGCATACTGGGCTGTGGGTATTGCAGTGGTATGTATGTTCCTCTACATCCTTCTCCGCTTCCACAACATCGCCTTCTCTGTGGGTGCTGTATGTGCCGTTGCCCTCACCGCTTTCCTTATCATAGGTTTCTACTCCGTATGCTGGGGCTTCCTTCCCTTCTCAATGGAGATCGACCAGTCGTTCATAGCTGCGGTGCTGACCATAATCGGTTATCAGATCAATGATACCGTGGTGGTATTCGACCGTGTGCGTGAGATGATGCAGTTATATCCGAAAGAGGATCGCTACGTGACCTTCAACAAGTCGCTCAACACGACATTGACACGAACCATTATGACATCGTTCTCAACTCTGCTCGTGCTCTGCTGTATCTTCTTCCTCGGTGGCGACACTATCCGCTCGTTCACATTCGCTATGATTTTCGGTGTGATTGTAGGTACATTCTGCTCACTCTACTGTGCTGCTCCTATCGCCTACAACATCATCAAGAACAGCAACAAGAAGCAGCAGGCTGCCGAGAACGGCAAACCGGCTCTTCAGGGCAACCGTCGTTTCAATTGATAAATTCGGTTTTTTTACTTAATTTTGCGGATGAATCGGAGCTGAATCTGATTCATCCGCAAATTTTTTATCCCTACCCATAATGAAGACTGCTTTAATCACCGGTGTCACCGGACAAGACGGCTCCTATTTGGCTGAGCTGCTACTTGAAAAGGGTTACGATGTCCACGGCACCATACGTCGCTCCTCGGTTGATTTCCGTGAGCGCATAGCGCATCTTGAAGGTCATCCCAATTTCCATCTCCATTATGCCGACCTCGGCGACTCTATGTCGATTATGCAGGTTGTGAGCAAGGTGCGCCCTGATGAGATATATAATCTTGCCGCCCAGAGCCACGTGCAGGTGAGTTTCGACTGTCCCGAATATACTGCTCAGGTAGATGCTACTGGTGTGCTCCGTATTCTTGAGGCTGTGAGGATGTGTGGACTCACCGATACTTGTCGCATATACCAGGCTTCTACCTCCGAGCTTTACGGAAAGGTGGAGCAGGTGCCACAAAATGAGGAGACACCTTTCCACCCCTATTCCCCCTATGCTGTGGCAAAGCTCTATGGTTTCTGGATTGTGAAGGAGTATCGTGAGGCATATGGAATGTATTGCTGTTCGGGCATTCTCTTCAACCACGAAAGTGAAAGGAGAGGAGAGACATTTGTGACCCGTAAGATTACTCTTGCAGCCGCACGCATAGCGCAAGGAAAGCAGGAGAAACTTTATCTCGGTAATCTATCTTCTTTGCGTGATTGGGGTTATGCCAAGGACTATGTGGAATGTATGTGGCTTATTCTCCAGCAACCTGAGCCTGACGATTATGTCATAGCCACGGGTGAGCAACATTCGGTGCGTGAGTTTTGTCTGCTTGCTTTCAAACACGCCGGTATAGAGTTGGAGTTTGTGGGTGAGGGTGAGCACGAGAAGGGTATCGACAAGAAGACGGGTAAAGTGCTTGTAGAGGTATCACCTGACTTCTATCGTCCCACGGATGTGGTGAATCTTTGGGGTGACCCTTCTAAGGCGAAGCGTAAACTCGGTTGGGATCCTAAGAAGAAAACCTCGTTTGAGCAGTTGGTCAATCTTATGGTGGATGCCGATATGGCTAAGGTGGCAGTTGAGAGAGCCGGCGAGCAGGTACGCACCAACCTTGAGGAATACCTTGAGAAAGGAATCGTGAAATAGTTAATAGTGTGTAGTAGTAGTTAGTAGTGATGTTGCTTGAGAAGATTCAGAAATCTTTGGGGAAGATGGTTGCCTCTGCCGGTTCGTTGGTGAAGGTGGCTGTAATGTCGAAGAGTGCCTCATCTGCCTCGAAACCGAAGGAGGGGCGCGGAATTGTCATTATGGGTAATGGTCCGTCGCTCAGACAGACTATTGATAATGACAGTGAGTGGTTGCTCAGTCACGACCTTATGGCTGTGAACTTCGCTGCCAACACACCCGATTTCTTCAATCTCCGTCCGGGTTACTATGTCTTGGCAGACGGACACTTCTTCTCCGGTACGCAGACCGACCCGAATGTGGCGAAACTGTGGCAGGAGATGGGGAGAATTTCGTGGAAAATGACTCTTTGGGTACCCTCAAAGACTCTACCCCTTGCCAAAGCTCTGACTCTTCACAATGACAATATCACCCTGAAGACCTTTAACCTTACCCCCTTGGAGGGTAATAAGGCATTGGTGCATCGCCTTATGGATGCCGGACTCGGTATGCCGCGACCACGCAATGTGATGATTCCTGCCATTATGGCAGCCATCCGCGAGGGCTTCAAGAAGATTTGGCTTTGTGGTGCCGACCATACATGGACACGTACCCTAAGCGTAGATGATGAGAATTTCGTTGTGAGTATACAACCCCATTTCTATGAGGACAACGAGAAGGAGCATGAGCGTGTGCGGTCAACCTACGCTGGGCTGCATCTTCACGATGTGCTGGGAAGCATGACGGTGGCTTTCAGAAGCTATTGGGAGTTAGCTGACTATGCACGGACACGTGGCATCGAGATTATCAACGCCACGCCCGGGTCAATGATTGACGCCTTCCCTCGTAAAGTTTAGGGCTTATAGTTTAGGGTTTATGGCAACGGTTTAGGGATTTTCTTCGGTTGGCTCTTCGGGAAGGGCGTAGGCTCCCAATGTGGGATGACCGGGGTCGGGCTCCGACGTGAGGCGGTCTACGCCGTCCATATCATAGAGACATTCCGGGGTCACAAATTCGGGATTGCCCTTTCCGAGTGCGGGAGAGTCGGGCTTCAGATGGTAGTTGAAGTAGTAATCAGACCGTACTGTTAGGAAGAGAGGGTCTTCATCCCATATGCAATTAAGAAAATTGGCATCGTCTTCCCCTTTTGTTTTGACAAGACAGTTGCGTACAAACACATCGGCACCGGTTAGGTCAGTGGGTGATACGGGCAAAGCCATACCGTAGATTATACAGTTATCAAAGTTGGCTTTCATCAGCGGAGGCAAGGAGCTTCCCATATCCTCTGTAAGTAGATGTCGAAGTGTAAGGTTAGCTTCCGAAGGCACTGCAAAGAGGTAATAGTTGGAGATTGTGCATTGCGTGAACTGATGTTCACCCCCTGTGAGGTCTACCACCGCTTGGGCTGCTTCCGAGAAGCAACAGCCGTAGGCATCCACTTTAGCATAAAGGCTTGAAAGCACATTGGTGCGGGAGTTATGAAGCCAGCTATTTACCAACGTCAGCTTTGAGCGTGACACATCACCGCAGGAATCTACACGCAGACCATTCACCGTGGAGCGCATATTGACATTCTCCAGCCGGTTGTCAAATGATTCGGGAGCAATTGTTATGCCGTCCCATTGCCCTGCCATAATGTCGTAGCTCACATTGGGAAGCACGTTGTCGAGCCTGTCGCCTCTGAAATGTATCGGAAGCTCAGGTGTCCCTTTGGCATCTATTCTCCCCTCTATACGCATGGCTCCTTTATCGTGGAAGAGTAGCTGCGTACCCGGTTCGATAGTGAGTGTGGCTCCGGCAGCAACCGTGAGTGTGTCAAACACCACGTATGGCAGTTCCGGAGTGAGACTCATATCCTCTTCTACCCGTAACGATCTTAATCTGCGCACATTCTGCCCCCATGCCTCGACTTCCACTTCCTGCGTAACTCCGTTGGTTATGAATTCGAGCTGGTCGGCTACCCTTACCGGTGTGATTGATTCGTTGGGATCAATAAAACATTCTATGAAGATATAGATGGAATCTTCTCCCCGAATCTCCACATCACGGAATGTCGAGCCGCTTACACCGTCAACATTGAATGTGAAATGTGTGTCGGGATTACGGAAACGGATAGAGGATATGCTGACACCCTTTTTATTGCGGTTGTGTACGATAAGCCGCGCGGTGGGGGTGCCTAAATCTGTAAAGACTGTGCCGAAACTCACGGTGTCGGTCGAGAATGTAAGTGTGGCGGATGGTGAGGTGGTAAAATCATCGTTTATACACGACGATATGATTAAACCAACCATAGCTACACACGTCAATAGTATAGAGCGCATCATATTCATGATAGATAAACGCTCAAGACGTCTTGGAAATTGTTTAAATGAAATATATGCTTATTGCCGGAGAGGCATCCGGCGACCTTCATGCCTCCAACCTGATAACTTCATTGCGTAAGCTCGACTCTAAAGCCGAGTTTAAATTCTTTGGCGGCGATCTTATGGCAAAGGCTGCGAGAGCTTTGCCTGAAGTGCATTATGAGAATATGAATGTGATGGGCTTTTCGGAAGTGATCCGGAAACTGCCGCAGATTATGCGTAATCTCAACGCTGCGAAGCGTATGGTGAGGGAGTTCCGTCCGGATGTGCTGATACTTGTGGATTACCCCAGTTTTAACCTTAAAATAGCCAAATATGCACATAACCTTGGAATAAAGGTGGATTATTTCATTTCCCCGAAGGTATGGGCGTGGAAAGAATGGCGTGTGAAGCAGATCAAGAAATATGTGGATCATCTCTACTCAATTCTTCCGTTTGAGGTGGGATTTTTTCAGAAACACGGTTATGAGGTGACGTATGTTGGCAACCCCTCAGTGCAGGAGATGGATTATGCGTTGGGGCATCTTCCTCCGCGTAAGCATTTTGTGGAGAGGCAGGGTCTGAACAACCCGGAAAAGCCTATTATAGCTCTGCTGCCGGGCTCACGTAAAGGGGAGATACGCAACAATCTGCCTCTGATGATAGCTGCGGCACGCAGATTTCCCGACTATGACTATGTGGTTGCGGCTGCCCCGGCTGTGCCTGAGAAGTTCTACCGTGAGGTGGCTCAGGATCCCGGCTTGCAGTTAGTGTTCGGCTCGACACCCACATTGCTTAAATACTCCCGTGCCGCTATTGTGACCTCCGGCACTGCTACTCTTGAGACAGCACTGATAGGTACTCCGCAGGTGGTGTGTTACCGTGGCAACGGCAGCAAGTTCACCTATAAGCTAATGGAGAAGGTGCTGAAAGTTAAGTTTGTGTCGCTCCCCAATCTCATTGTGGGTAACAGCGTTGTGCCTGAGCTGCTGCTTCATCTGTGTACACCGGCTGCCATAGCCCGTGAACTGTCACCTCTTCTTCAGAACTCTCCCAAGCGTGAATGGCAGGTGTCGGGCTATAAGAATATGCGTCGCCGTCTTGGCAACAGCATAGCCAGCGATTACGTTGCCGAACTGATTACCGAGTCACTGGGAGTGACACCGGGCGATCCTGAGGATATGGAGCAACAGAAAGAGGACCCGCAGCCTCCGCGCCGTCCAAAACGCCGCAAGAAGCGCAAGTCCTCCAATTCCGCTCCAGCCGATAACTCTACCCCAGACGCTATTGCCCCAGACACTGTTAGTGATACGGAGACCATTAGCAATATCCAAGCTACTGACAGCGATATTAAAAGTGCCGTTAGTGATACCCAAGACACCGATAGTGATACTAAAAATATATGAGATTTCTATACTGTTTTGTGTGTAGAACAAAATTAGCTCTTTTTTGTTCTACACGCAAAACATTAGGCAATTTTTATGTTTACCTCTACCGATTCAGAAGTTCTGGGTGAGAGTGGGGTTGAAACGGGTGGCATTACCGGGGAAGGGGAGAATCCACAGGGGTGAGTCGGGCGAAAGTGTCTTGATGCCGTACACATCCAAATCCTTGCTCACGATGGTGGTATAGTCCGCTTCTGTGTTCCAGCGTTTCATATCAAAGAAATTCTCGTAGCTTCCGAGATTCTCAATCCACTTTGTTTGCTGAAGCAGTTTCATAGCCGCTTTCTCCACAAAGGGGATAAGGTCGTGTATCTTCACATACGGAGAGGCATTCTCGATATGGGCTTTACGCACCATATCGGTATATTCAAGACCCTTACGTATGTTGCCTGTGCGAATCAGACACTCTGCGGCTGCAAGACGTGTGCGGATTGTGGTCATACCCCAAGGATTGCCCTGCACTGTCCAGCTCATACACATAGGATAGCCATCGAGTCCGGAATACATTCTACCCATCGAGAAATTCCAGCCGCTGTCGCCGCAATACTTCACTACATAATCATTTTTCTCAAACTTGGCATATGATTCGCGGGTAAGGATTTCCATCGTAGGATTCACACGCGGACCACCTCCCATATATATGAGATTGTAGCGTCCTGTCCTTTCGAGTTCCCATTGCTCGCTCTCTTTGATATATGAACGGTCGTCGATAGTAGGGTTAAGTTCTACGCTCCGTTCTAGATAGGGCAGGGCATCGGCATAACGTTTCATCTGCATAAGCACCCTACCGCGTAGGGCATTGCCGAAATCCTGACCGGGACGACACACATCGTCTGAGGTCTCCGGGAGAAGAGCGATAATATCGTCGTCACAGTCTTCGAGAATCTTATCATAAGTCTCGCTAAGGAATAGCTTCTGTTTGACAGTGGTATTGTCGATGTCGGTGACGTAAGCTATACCACCGTTTACATCGGCTGTGGCAGCGTCATACTGTGCGGCATACATCACCACTGCGAGCCAGTGCAGATAAGCACGTAATACGTGTGCCTCAGCCTTCAGTTGAGGTTTGCGTTCCTCAAGTCCGGTGGCTTCATCTATCTTGGCAAGTAGGGTATTGGCATAGTTGATATATCTATAAAGAAGGGAATAGCGTGTGTCTTCCTGTGCGAGAGTCACACGATCAACACTTTCGTCATATGCCATATAAGCATAGGTAAGAGTGTTGGTAGCTGCCATTGTGCTTGCCACCGACTCGCCCATACCTACTCCCTCACCACATATATGAGTGAGGTCGGTGTAAGGGAAAGTACCGAGGTCATAAGTCTGGTTAAGGAGCAGTTCGAGGTCAGAAGTGCGGTCGAGGGTGGTCTGTCCTTTCGGCACAATGTCGAGCTGGCTGTCGCAGCCTCCGCCCATAAGAGCAGCTACAGCGAGGAGGGGTAATATAATGTGTTTCTTCATTGTCATATTGAAATTGAGGAGATAGGATTAGAAACTGAATTGGATACTGAAAGTGTAGGAACGTGGAGTGCGTAGACTACGTACGCCTCCTATTGCCTCGTTGGCTTCCGGATCCACTCCACGGTCATTGCGTGCCCAATAGCAGAGGTTGTTGATTTGGAATCTCAGACGAAGATCCTGCATACGCAGTGCCTTGCAGACCGCATCGTTGAAGGAATAACCTAACACCAGATTGCGTACTTTCAGGAAGTCCGCAGGTGCTACTGTCTGATTACCATAGAATGGATCTCCTACCACATAGCTCATTCCTGCCACTCCGTTGCCCGGATATTTGTCGCCTCCTTCACGCCAATAATTTAGATAGCCGGAGGGAACAGCCTCAATCACTGAAAGAGAACCGTAGCCGTAGAGAGAGCCGTCGGAAGTCCAGTCGTTGGTGTCTACCCTCATCACGTGTCCTCCATAGTAACTTAGCAT
>CAMWIF010000059.1 GCA_947174225.1 uncultured Porphyromonadaceae bacterium
GTCGTGTCCCAGGTCCAGACTGCGTTGCCCCACTGTCCCCAGCCGTAGTTGCCTGTGTTGAAGGGACCGATAATGGAGGCGTAGGAGAATCCGCCGAGGGGAGCTACCGACCCGTTCTTACCCCAAGAATATCTCAGCTTGAAGAAGTCGAGAGCGGGACGGCTCCAGCCCATAAAGTCTTCCTCAGAGAGAGTCCAACCGAGGCTGACAGAGGGGAAATAACCCCAACGGTTGGTGACGGGAAGCTTGGAATTGTCGTAAGCGTCACCACGGACAGATGCCTGGATCATATACTTGTTGGCATAAGTATAACCGGCACGTGCGAACCAAGAATAAACTGTAGACTCACTTTGCAGACCGCCTATGCCTTTGTCAGCACCTGCATTTGCATAGCTGAGATAACCCCATAATTCAGGATTGTTGACCGGTATTGCAGGCACACCATCTTTCTGGTTGGCTGCACCATAGGTGTAAGAAGATATGTCTTTCTGGAAAGAGAGACCCGCCATAGCGGTGACGGAGTGTACTTGATTGAAGGTCTGGTTATAGTTAAGGAAGTTTTCCCATTGGTAGTAGATACCGGTAGAGTTCTGTGCGTTAAGGCTGAGATTCGGAGAGTTCGCCTGTACGGAAGCATAATAGGGCACTTCATAGTGCGAATTATGTGAAGATGAAAGGCGATAGCCGAAGCGTGAAGTGAGGGTCAAGGGATGCCAGGGATTGAAGAGAGCGTAGGCAGAACCGGTGACGTTAAAGCCGTAAGATTTGTTTGTGGCACGGTCGCGCATAATCATCGGATGCACTTGCTCACCTGTATAGAAGGGAGAAAGACCGTAGTAGTCGCCGTTGCCATTGGTCAGAAGCTCGCTTTTGTGGGCTTGCATAAGGTCATATCTACTCAGTTCAGCCGGTGAAACCACATCCGGGGTAAGAGGGTCAAGTGCATATACAGAAGTAAGCATTGCGCCCCATTGGTCGGAAGCGGAGACGCTTTCAGTGCGCCAACGTTCGGCAATTGTGGTGGCTCCGATCTTGAACCAAGGTTTGATCTGATAGTCCGCGTTAAGATTACCTGAAAGACGGTTATAGGTATCGTGATTGCCTCTTACCGGACCGTTGTTGGTAAGGTAAGCTATAGAAGCGAAGAGGGAGCCTCTGTCGTTAGAGCCTTCAAAAGTAACGGTATGTTTATACTGCTCACCTTTGCCGAAAGCAACGTCAAACCAGTTGGTGTCGGTTTTGCCGTTCCATCCAAGCTCTGAGAACACACCCTCACCGAAGACACCCGCCTCAACCATATACTCGGTGTATTCCTTGGAATTGAGCATAGTGGGGCGACGGCCGACAGTTTCATTCACATATTGGAAGTCATAGCGGATTGAACCCTGTTTCCCTTTACCGCTCTTGGTGGTGATGAGGACGACACCGTTACCTGCCTGAGCACCGTAGATAGCTGCGGAAGCACCGTCCTTAAGCACCTCAATCGACTCGATCTGGCTTGGGTCAATGCCGGAGATGTCGCTCAGACGGATACCATCCACCACATAAAGAGGAGCCATATCGGCATTGGAGGAGTAACCGCGCACACGGATTGTAGGGCTTGAACCGGGCGCACCGGAAGTGCTGACCACTTGCACACCGGAGGTCTTACCGGCAAGCGCGGCTGTGGGGTTATTAAGAGCAAGGTTTTCGAGAGCGGTGCCCTCAATCTTGGAGATAGCACCTGTGACGTCGCTCTTACGCTGCACGCCGTAACCTACCACCACCATCTCGTCGAGGGCAGTTGCCTCGCTTCTGAGCGTGACGTTGAGGGTGCCGTTTACAGCTTTAATTGACTGGGTTGTCATCCCCACATAAGAGAAGATAAGTGTGGCATTTGCTTCGACCGTAATAGAATATCGGCCTTCAATGTCAGTGGTAGTGCCTTTGGCTGTGCCTTGAGCCATTACCGACACTCCGATGAGAGGTTCGCCGTCGGTGTCGACCACCATACCGGTGGTTGTCACGTCCTGAGCCTTTATGGTAATTCCCACAAAGAGGAACAGGATGAGAGTAGCGATCTTCCTCCAAATAAACTGATGTTTGGTTCGATCCATAATGTAAAATTAAAATTATTAAGTTTGAGTTTGTGGTATAGTCTTAATCGGGTTTATACGGCTTTTCTCATCGGCCGAAGGAATTCCTCTCCGCAAAGTTAACAATGCTTAAATATAAAATGGGATTGAAGTAACAGCGAAGTAAAAAATTCAAATAAAGTAAATTGATATACAATAAAATAGCCGCAGGTGAAGTAATTATTCACTGCGGCTGGATAGTGTGAAAGTTATATAAATTTAAGTATTTTTAGGGTCTGTTGAGCGATTATTGTAAACCGTTCGGATGGATACGTTGAGTATCTGGGCAAGGTCGGAACTCTTCTCGATGCCGAGTCGGCGCAGGGCATATATCCTGAGGCGGACGTTAAGGGTCTGCGATTTCTTAATGGCTTCCACATCCACTTTGGCATCTTCTCCACAAGAATTGTTATAGTCGTCGATAAACTCAGGGAAGGTTGATACGATTGTCTTGTCGAAAGCCTTGTTGAGATCGGCGTAATACTCTTTGATTACCTCATCGTCATTAAGCGAAGAACCCAGGTCGGCATACTGATTGGTCTTAAATTTCCTGAGAAGTTTTTTCCTGAACTCATTAAGACGGCCTATCTGGATTGCTGCCAAATGGAATGCGAGAGCGATCACCTCATGCTTCATCTTATTAAGCTGCTCTAATTTATTGTTGGCATCTTTTAATGATGTGATGGCACCGTCGCGCTGGCTAAGGGCATCTCTGAGTTCGGTATTGACCTCGGCAAGTTGGTCGCGTGTGGTATGAAGTTTCTTATTACGGTTGATCAGGGCAATCACGAAGCAGACGAGAACAACGGCAAATACAATTATGCACGTCAAATAAAAACAGAGCATACGGTCGCGTTCTTTCAGCTTGGCATTGTAAGCGTCTCTCACATCGGTTATTATGGAGGTAAGCATAACGATGCGGTTACGGTTTTTGTAGGCGTTGATCTGGTTGCCGGTATACATTATATAATTAAATGCGCGGTCAAGGTCGCCATAATCAAAAAGCTCACGGGTAAGTTCGGGGAGTGCGGGATTCTCCCTATATTGGTTCAGTATTTTAATTTGAGAGGCTTTGGCGAGATAATGTATCATCTGCACACTGTCGCCGACAGCCTTGTAATATCTTGCAAGCCAAAATGCACTCGGAGAATCCACATTTTCCAGATTGGTGACTGTGTCGACTGATGCTTTGAGTTTCTCCAATGCGGCAGGGTCAATATCTTTTACATTACCTCTTTCCAATTTATTGGCAATTGGAATCCAAGGGTATCTGTTAGGACACTTGCTACAACTCGCATTGAGTGAATCGCGGTATTGGAGAAGTTCTTTCCAGATGTTATCGGTGTTTTCCTTATTATCTGTGGCGTAGACAAGCTCCATAGAAGCACCGTATTCCTTGGCTTTATAGTATTTGAGGCGTAGTTCGCTATTTTCAAGTATTTTAGGGGCTATCTTGTTGAGCGTTTCGGTAGCTTTATTATGGAAACCTTGTATGGAATACATAAAAGCCTGGTCGATAAGGGTCGTGGCAATCAGAGAATCGTTTGGGGGATATATCTGCTGTGCCAACTCGTGCATTATCCGGCTGTATTTAAGAGCTGAGTCGGTGTCGTAATAACGATATTCCTCAAACAGTTTCTTTGAAAGAAGCAACTTCTCGTTGACATCATTTGAACGCTCCATAGCGGCTCTGAAAGAGTCGATTCGCATCTCCTTTTTGTGGCTCAGCTCCTCATTGATGGCTATAATGGAGTCGAGTTTCATCAGCTCCTTCATATTGGCCTTTACCGCAGGGGGCAACTTTGCAGCCTGAGAGGAGACTGAACAAATCAGTACAGCCAAAATAAAGAAAATATGTATTGCGTTTCCTGTCATTAGATTTCAAGTATTACGGTGAGTGGTAAACCAAGTGTTACACTGAGGCGAAGTTAGTCAATTGGTAGGAAAAAACCAAATATAACAGCCGGGATTTATCTTTGGGAATTAAATTTTAACAGAAAGAGAGATGAATCATCTGAATTAAGCTATGGAGCAGGTTTACTTGCAGTAAAAAAATAGTAAGAATTAAAACGCTGATTTACTTTGCCTTGGCTATTTTATTCCAATATAATCTTTACCTTAGTGACTACTTTTGGTGAAATGAATCGAAATTTTATGTAATTTAGCGAAGTATAAACCCATTTCATACTAACCAAGAAAGATAAAATCATTATGCTGAAAAACTTTTTCTACGTATCGCTGGCGCTGCTTGCCGTGGGATGCGGCAGTAATTCCGGACAGCAAGGTTCATCGGCACTGCCATATGATGCCGATCTTGAGTCGCAGGTTAAGAAGATCGTTTCGGGCCTCACGCTTGAGCAGAAGGTAGGCCAGATGTGTGAAGTTACCATTGACGAGGTACTTTGCGATTCTTTAGTGAATGGCGGTGTTGCTTTGGACGCAGCCAAGGTCAACAAAGTAATCGGTGAATACAAGGTAGGCTCAGTGCTGAACGTGCCTATGGGAATGGCTCAGACTCCTGAGGCATGGTGTCGCATAATCTCGGGCATACAGGAAGCCTCAATGAAGGATATAGGGATACCCGATATCTATGGCGTTGACCAGAACCACGGCTCCACCTATACTATGGGTGGCACGCTCTTCCCGCAGGAGATCAATATGGCTGCCTCACTCAACCGCGAGTTGGTGCGTGAAGGCGCAAAGATAACTGCATACGAGGCACGCGCCTGCGATATACCTTGGGTATATAACCCCGTGATGGACTTGGGACGCACTCCGGAATGGAGCCGTATCTGGGAGAGCTTCGGTGAGGATCCCTACATCAACGGCGCGATGGCTGTGGAGATGGTGAAGGGTTATCAGGGTGACGACAATAACCATCTCGGACCGGAGAATGTGGCAGCTTGTCTGAAGCACTATATGGCTTACGGCAATCCTACATCCGGTAAGGACCGCACCCCCGCTATCATAAGCCCGATTGATCTGCGTGAGAAATATTTCGCTCCCTATAAGGCAGCTATCCAGGCAGGTGCTCTTTCAGTGATGGTCAATTCAGCCCTCATAAACGGTGTGCCTATGCACATCAACCACGAGCTTCTCACCGTATGGCTCAAAGATCAGCTTAATTGGGACGGTATGATTGTGACCGACTGGGCAGACATCCACAATGTCTGGCGTCGCGACAAGGTGGCAGCCGATTATAAGGAGGCTATCGAGAAGTCGATCAATGCCGGTATAGACATGTCAATGACCCCCAATGACGTTGAGTTCTGCACACTTCTGAAGGAACTCGTAGATGAGGGTAAGGTGCCTATGAGCCGTATCGACGACGCTGTGAGCCGTATCATCCGTCTGAAGCTCCGTCTCGGCCTTTTCGACATGCCTAACACTGACTATAAGAATTATCCTCGCTTCGCATCGCAGGAATTTGCGCAGTCGGCTCTTGAATTGGCAGTGCAGAGTGAGATACTTCTCAAGAATGAGAAGAGCGTGCTTCCTCTCGCGCAGGGTAAGCGTATCCTCGTGACAGGACCTAACGCCAACTCTATGCGTTGCCTCAACGGCGGATGGTCATATACCTGGCAGGGCAGCAACCTTCCGATATTCCATCAGCAGTATAACACTATCTACGAGGCTATGTGCAACGAGTTCGGCGCACAGAACGTGACTCTCGAACAGGGTCTTGACTATGTGGAAGACTACGGCCAGTGGGAGAAGGAGGTCAATGTGCGCATAGACCGTGCCGTGGCTGCCGCGAGCCGTGCCGATGTGATTGTTGCCTGTGTTGGGGAGAACTCTTACTGCGAGACTGTGGGTAACCTCAACGACCTTACACTTTCCGAGAATCAGCGTAACCTTGTGAAGGCTCTTGCCAAGACCGGTAAGCCCATCGTGCTTGTAATCAACGGTGGCCGTCCACGTATCGTAAGAGAGATCGAGCCTCTTGTATCAGCTGTGGTAGACATCCTTCTTCCCGGCAACTATGGCGGCGATGCCCTTGCACAGCTCCTTTCCGGCAAACGTAACTTCAGCGCGAAACTTCCTTACACATATCCTAAGTGGACTAACGCTCTTACCACTTACGACCACAAGCCGAGTGAGACAGTGCCTATGATGGCAGGTGCTTACGGTTATACAGCCGACATCGACGTGCAGTGGCCGTTTGGCTATGGCATCAGCTACACCACATATGAATATTCCGACCTCAAGGTTGACAAGAGCGAATTTACCGCTACAGATGATCTGAAGATCAGCGTGAATGTGAAGAACACAGGTGACAAAGAGGGTATGGAGGGTGTGCTTCTCTATTCTTCCGACCTTGTTGCTTCCGTCACTCCCGATGCTTACCGTGTGCGTGCTTTCGATAAGATCACTTTGAAGCCGGGTGAGTCAAAGACTGTAGAGTTTACAATCCCTGCAAGTGACCTTGCATTTGTAAACTACGACAACAAGTGGACCCTTGAGGCAGGTGAGTTTGAATTCACTGTTGGCAGTCAGAAGACCACTGCAAAGTGTACTCAGACTAAGGTTTGGGACACTCCTAATATCTAAAACATCTAAATTTCTACCTGCCATACGCTACGGCAATGGAGACGGCTTCGTATGGCAGGTAGTTTCTTAGGAAAGCGATTTCGAGATTGCCTATCCATAAAAGTTAATAGTATGAGAAAGATTATTTTCGTTATGGCATTGCTGCTCAACGTATTGATGTGCAATGCCCAGCAAGCTCTGTGGGGTTTCTCACAGATTGTATCACCGGAGGTGCATCCGGACAACACCGTGACCTTCAGATTTCAGGCTCCTAATGCACAGAGCGTACAGGTGACGGGTGATTTCCTTCCTCCTCAGTCTGTGGATACCCCTTACGGGAAGTTTGACGCTCCGGGGACAGCAGATCTTGTAAAGAATGCCGAGGGAATTTGGGAATTTACCACCAATGCTCTTTCTCCTGAGCTTTATTCATATTCTTTCATCGTTGACGGGCTGAAAATGCCGGATCCCTCCAATGTGTTCCAGATTCGTGACACTGCCACAATCACCAATGTATTCTTGATTGGCGGGGATTACGCTGACTATTACAAGGTAAGCGATGTGCCTCACGGCACAGTGTCAAAGGTGTGGTATGACAGCCCGACTCTTGGCACTGACCGCAGAATGACCGTCTATACGCCGGCAGGATATGAGAAGGGTGACAAGCGCTATCCCGTGTTCTATCTGCTTCACGGTATGGGTGGCGACGAGAATGCCTGGTCGGAGTTAGGACGTGCCAGCCAGATACTCGACAATATGATTGCCAAGGGTGAGATAGAGCCTATGATTGTGGTTATGACCAATGGCAATGTTGATATGGAGGGTGCACCCGGTGAGACCAGTCTCGGATTCAAGCAACCCACTACCCAGCTTTCCAAGACAATGGAGGGTAGCTTTGAGAAACATTTCCCCGATGTGGTGAATTACATTGACACCAACTACCGCACCATAGCCGATAAGGAGCACCGTGCGATAGCCGGTCTTTCGATGGGCGGTTTCCACTCGCTTCACATTTCAAAGGAATATCCTGATATGTTTGACTACGTAGGTCTTTTCTCGGCAGCTATACTTCCCCATGACGGCATCACCTCTCCGATCTATGACAATATGGATGGCAAGTTGGCGAAACAGTTTGCTGACGCGCCTCAGCTTTATTGGATAGCTATCGGTGATAAGGATTTCCTCTATGATGCCAATAAGGAGTATCGTAAGATGCTTGATGAGAAGGGATACAAGTATACATACCGCGAGAGTCCCGACGGTCATATCTGGAAAAACTGGCGTATCTATCTTACAGAGTTCCTGCCCCAGCTTTTCAAATAATCTAATTTAACAAACATCCAAGTTGATATTACTCAACCACTAACAACACAATGAAGTGAAAAAACTCATAGGCTTATCAATAATGGCATTGGCTATAGCATCTTGCGGCACCAAGGCACCTCAGTTGCGCCCTGACAACATTGACGAGGTGATTGCTGCTATGACCCCTGAAGAGAAGGTGAAACTTGTAATCGGCACAGGTATGAAGGGATTTTCGGGCGACAGCGCGGTAGTTGGCGCTACGAAGGGAAAGGTGCCCGGAGCCGCCGGAACCACTTATCCTATACCGCGTCTTGGTATACCCTCGGTGGTGCTTGCCGACGGTCCTGCCGGATTACGTATTGACCCTACTCGTCCGGATGATTCGGAAACCTACTACTGTACCCACTTCCCGATCGGAACACTCTTGGCTTGTACTTGGGACACTACTTTGGTGGCTAAGGTAGGTAAGGCTATCGGTGAGGAGGTGCTTGAGTATGGTGCTGACGTGCTTCTTGCCCCCGCGTTGAACACACACCGTAACCCTCTTTGCGGACGAAACTTTGAGTATTATTCGGAAGACCCTGTTGTGAGTGGCAACATAGCTGCTGCATACGTGCAGGGGGTGCAGTCGAACGATGTGGGCACGAGTGTGAAGCATTTCGCTGTCAACAGTCAGGAGACCAACCGTATGGCTAACGACGCGAGAGTGTCGGAGCGTGCTTTACGTGAGTTGTACCTTAAAGGTTTCGAGATAGCTGTGAAGGAGAGTGACCCGTGGACAGTGATGTCATCATATAACTTCGTGAACGGTGACTATACTTCCGAGTCACCCGAACTGCTTACCACCGTATTGCGCGACGAATGGGGCTATGACGGTATGGTTATGACCGACTGGTTTGGCGGCAAGGATGGCGTTAAGCAGATGATAGCCGGCAATGATATGCTCCAGCCGGGTACCGACAGACAGTATGAGCAGATTATGAAGGGTCTTGAGGATGGCACACTCGATGAGAAGGTGCTCGACCGCAATGTGAAGCGCATACTTGAGATGATTGTCAAGACTCCCTCTTACAAGGGCTACAAGTATTCCAATAAGCCGGATTTGAAGGCTCACGCCGAAATCACTCGCCAGAGTGCGACTGAGGGTATGGTGCTTCTTAAAAACAACGCCAACACTCTGCCGTTGGCGAAGGATATTAAGAATGTGGCTGTGTATGGCAACGGTTCTTATGATTTCATAGCCGGTGGTACAGGTTCGGGCAATGTGAACAGAGCTTATACTGTGTCGCTTCTCGACGGTCTTGACAACGCCGGTTATAAGACCGATAAGAAATTAGAGGAGGCTTACCGTGCTTATCTCAAGAACTATTATGAGAATCTTCCTAAGAGCGATGATCCTTTCAGTGCTTTCCTTCCCGCTCCGCTTCCGGATGAGATGGCGATAGATGCGAAGGAGATAGCGCGTCAGGCTGAGGAATTGGATATGGCGTTGATCACTATCGGTCGTCAGTCTGGTGAGTTCCTTGATCGCACATCTTCCGATTTCTCACTCTCGCCAGCGAATAAGAAGCTGATTGATGATGTCACCAAGGCATTCCACGCCAAAGGTAAGAAGGTGGTTGTGATTATGAATGTCGGCGGTGTCATTGAGACAGCTTCTTGGAAAGATAAGCCGGATGCCATTCTCTGTGCTTGGCAAGGTGGCCAGGAGGGTGGCAACAGTGTTGCCGACGTACTTACAGGCAAGGCATACCCGAGCGGTAAGCTTACAATGACCTTCCCCAAGAATTTCCGCGACCACGCATCGTCAGCTAACTTCCCGATTGACACCAAGGCTAATATGGACATCACCAACAATCAGGCTCGTGCCGATTCTGCTAAGGTTAAGAACGTGGACTACACCAACTATGAGGAGGATATTTATGTAGGCTACCGTTATTTCGATACATTCGGCAAGGATGTTTCTTATCCGTTTGGCTATGGTCTGTCATACACCGAGTTTGAGTATGGTCAGCCTACGGTAGAGAAGGTTGGCGACAAGTATGTTGTCAAGGTTGATGTGAAGAATGTCGGCTCGATGCCAGGTAAGGAGGTTGTTCAGCTTTATGTCACAGCTCCCGATGCGAAGACTGCCAATAAGCCGGAGAAGGAGTTGAAGGCGTTTGCCAAGACCGGTGAATTGGCACCCGGTGCCACACAGAATGTAGTTCTTCAGTTTAATGCTGAGGATTTGGCTTCGTTTGATGCCGATAACTCAAAATGGGTGGTTACTCCCGGAGAATATGCTTTCTTGGTTGGTTCTTCCTCACGCGACATCCGTAAGAGTGTGGGCGTACAGGCTGAAGGCTCTGAGAGAAGTGTAAATAAGGTGCTTTCACCCAAGGAGCCGCTGAATCTCTTAAAGAGAAAGTGATTTCTTCCGGAGAGCCGCTGAATCTTTTGATTTTCCGGAGAGTTTCTAAAGCTTTTGAAGAGAAAGTGATTAATTTAGAATATACGGACTGGATTAGGACAGAAAAAGGATTGTTTTTAGATCTGTTCAAATAGGTTTGTTAGGGTATGACGGCGTTTGCTGT
>CAMWIF010000060.1 GCA_947174225.1 uncultured Porphyromonadaceae bacterium
TCATTGAATTTTTAATTTATAGGTTAATGAAATCATTTAAAATTTTAATTGTTGCCTTCTTTATATTAGTATATATTTGTGAAGGATGTAATAGAACGCAAAAAAAGGTTGAGTATATTCCGGATTATTTAGCTACTGTGGATGTTGACACTGTTAAGGCTACATTAGTCAGTTCTGATTTGGAACTCGGCTATCCACAGTCAATTGACTTCATAACAGATACCCTAATGGTGATATTAGATAATCAGATTAATGATTACGTGGCTCATATTATCAGTACATCAGGTAAGTGCTACAATAGTTTTGGTATGAAAGGCAGAGGTAAGGGTGAAATTGTCAATCCAACCGGTGTAACAGTCAGCCCTAATTGCGATTCTGTGTATGTGTTTGATAGAAGCCTTAGAAGATTACTGGGATTTGATATAAAAAAAATTCTACAAAAGGAGGAACAGGAACCAATTGAAATAACATTTGACATAGACCGTATTCCAAATCAACACTATGTACTTGATAATGTAGAGATTGATTCAGATGGCACTCTTTATGGCTTCACTATTGATGAAAATAGGTTTGTCACATTTAATCCGAATGGGTCGATTGAGACATATGGAAAGTATCCTGAGGTTGACCCCGATCCTGAGACCAATCGCTCAATCTGGAATTATTCTGAGTCAATGTCGATGTCGCCTGACCGCAAACATATAGTTACTGCAAGCTTTATAGGGGGAATGTTTGAGACTTTTGACAATAATGACGGCATAATAACATCGAAAGCTACAAAATATTTCTATGAACCTGTCTACGACTATGCTCAAGGAGCGATTCCAAAATATGTGATACGAACAAAAGATACGACACTTGGTTTCTGTTCAGTACAAGCTCAGAATAATCATTTTATAGGTGTGTTTTATGGACCGGAAAATATGTATAGTAATCAGATAATGAGGTTTGATTATGATGGTAATCTATTATCAAGAAAGGCTACCGGTATTGGAATGGCTGTAATCGGAGAAAATGATAAAGGTGAAGTTTATGCTTTAGGATATAACGGTAAGTTATATAGAATAGAAGAATAGTCGATAATTTAATAGAGAATGAAACTTCATAGCCCCGGATTGTTTGAGGAAGGAGTATTTTAGCGATAAAGGATTAGGGATACTTTAAAACTGGAGAATAAATGGTAGGAACAAAATCATTTACAGTTAAATTGCTACTCATAACAATTGTATCGGTAGCATTTGTGAGTTGTGACATTAAGCGGACGAAAGAAATAAAAGCTGAGATTGAGACACTGAAAACACAATCCATAAATATACCCTATACTCAAGTAGAGAAGTATATTGGAAGAACCATTAGCCCAATAGAAGCTACTGATACAATGTCGGAATATAAATTGATTGTGTATAAAGATGCTCGAGAATGTGCTTCATGTGCATTGAAGAATATGTATTATTGGGACATGTTTTTGGATTCCCTTAAGCCATACGACGATATCTGTAAAGTTGCTTTCGTTTTTTCTCCTGAAAGAGATCACATCAAAGATCTTAAGAAAGTGGTAATGCACTCTAAGTTCCAGTATCCTATCTATATAGATACGTGTAATCTCTTTAAAAGGTTAAATCCGCATATTCCGGATAATCCGCTTCTTCATACATTTCTAATAGATGGAAGGGACAGTGTTATTTTGGTTGGAAATGTCTTAGACAATCCAAGGATAAACGAACTCTTTTTTGAGGTACTAAAGAAATATAAAAATAGATAAAGTGAAGAAAGGCAGATGATGCGGATGTTGAATTGGATGTGTGCGATCTTGTTGATCGGTGTAGGTTTGTATGCGGCTTGGCTGGGAGTGAGGGTGTTCTTTTTCGATCAATTCATCACTCCCACCGAGTCCATGCTGCCTACGCTTATGCCCGGTGACCGTATCATTGTCAATAAGTCGATTGTTGGGGCGAGAATATACTCTGATTTCAGCTTCAATAAGAATGGAGGCGAACTGAAGAGTTGGCGCACACGTGGATTTCGAAGTATAAAGCCTAATGATATAGTGGTATTCAACTTCCCTCATCATGACGGTAAGATCAACTTTGTGATCAACAATGTCTATGCGAAGAGGTGCGTTGCAATTCCCGGGGACAGCATACGTATTGTGGATGGTTTTTTTCGCAACAATAATCATCACGGAATTATAGGGGTGGAGGAGCAGCAGAGGGCTTTTCGAAATATGCCCGACAGTATTTTTCCCGAATTTGTATTACGCTCTATGCCTTTTGATGACAATATTCCTTGGACTATAAAGAATTTCGGACCGCTATATGTGCCTCGAAAGGGGGATCTCATACACATTTCGTCCGACGATGCCTCAGTCTATAGGATGATCCTCGAATGGGAAACGGGTAAGGAGATAGCGATAGATAGGGAGAATGGGTGTGTTTTTGCCGACGGTGAAGAGTTGACGTGCCATCGCTTCTCCCATAATTACTATTTTATGTGTGGCGACAATGTTAGCAATTCAAATGATGCCCGTTATTGGGGATTTGTTCCGGAAGAGTATATTGTCGGAGTAGTCACCCGGATTACATATTCCAAAGACCCTACTACGGGGGAATATAGGAGGGATCGTTTTATGAAAAGTGTAGCGGAATAAAAATGGAATTGAGCAGAATGATTAAAGTGAGGAGGATATACGGCGATTGGCTGAATGAGATAATTGGTTGGTTTAGGGAGATTCGGATGAGGGTGTGGATAGGGGCACTCTGTATCAGCGTCTTGATATTGTGCACCCTCATGCCTGTGCAGACGGGTTGGAGCAATGCCGATCTATTTCTGAGTTGTCTGAGTCCTGCTTTGGCAGTGGTTGGAATCATTATGCTCCTTATCTCTTTATGCAGCCGCACATCAGCAGAGAAGACTGACTTGAGGTTTTCTTGGATAGATGGCATTGTGCTTCTGTGGGTAGTATGCTGCGGATTGCGCATCTGGATTGATTCCGTATATCCTGTAGCCGGATTTGCCTTGCGTGGAGTGTTGCTCTTTTCGCTCTATGTGTCGTTGCGACTTCTGTTCTCCTCATATGCTGATGCTAATACGGGCAGATTGGTTGCCGTGTTGATTATTATAGGTGCAGTATGTGAGACGATTATGGGGGTAACGCAGATAATAGAGGGGGAAAGTCGCCATCCTCTTTATATTGTCACAGGTTCTTTCCTTAATCCGGGTCCTTATTCCGCTTACCTGAATTTGGGACTGGTGATTACGTGCTGCCTGTGGCACAGGAGTTGGGATGGTGCCACCAAGATATTGGGGAAAAAGACTGACGATTTTTTTTGGGTGTTAATACTCATATTTACCACTACGCTATGTCTTACTATGAGCAGGGCAGCGTTTCTTTCTGCTGCTGTCTGCCTTGCGATAATATTTTGGGATAATATTCGCAGATGGAGATGGTATCTTTTGGGGGTAGTGGCTATCGTGGGGAGATGGTTATATTTCCTGAAAGCCGGATCTGCCGACAGTCGCTACATCATAAACTATATGGGATTGCGATGTATGGGCGAACATCCGTTTTTAGGGAGTGGCATAGGGAGCTTCGTCAATCGGTTTGCAGAGGCAATCGCCGGTGTGTCTGAATCCAATCCTGATTTTAACCTTCTCAGAGCCGATGTGATTGAAGCTCCATTTAACGACCTTCTCGGAGTGGGTGTGGAGCAGGGGATTGTGGGATTAGCGTTAGTATTGGCAGGGATTGTGTCGGTGCTTGTGAGATTATGGCGCAGGTCTATGCCCCTATGTATAGGCTTCCTATCGCTGATTATCTTTTCACTATTCTCTTATCCTTTCCGTCTGCTCCCTTTCCAGATAATAACGGTAGTAATGGTAGCCTATGCTGCCACGCCATCAAAGGGTGGTATCTTGCCGGGTTGCCGATATTGGACGGTGGTTTTCTGTTCGGCTATCTCCGTCCTCGTGCTTTCTGTTGTGGCAAGGGAATGCATAAAGGAGCGAGCTAAGGCTGAAACTGACTATCATCTTATCTCCGTGATGGATGACGTGGCGTTTATCGACGATTATTATGAGCTGCTTCCTCTGATGCGCGGAAACAAGCGTTTCCTCTTCGATTTCGCCAAACTTCTGGCGACCTATAACCGATTTAGCGACAGCAACGCAATGTTGCGCCTCGGCACTCTTGTAAGCAACGATCCTATGTTTTATGTACTGCAGGGCAACAACTACAGTGAGACCGGAGACTATGAGGAAGCGGAGAGGGCATATAAAAAAGCGTTTGCCATAATGCCTAATCGCCTGTATCCGCTATATCGGCTCATGTCGCTTTATTGGATGTTAGGAGAATGGGATACTGCGTGTGAGTATGCTGTCCATGTTAGGGATTTCAAGGAGAAGGTGCCATCTCCGGCAGTGGCTCATATGAAGGATAGTGCAGAAAATATTATAGGACTGATGAGGGCGAAACCTCATTAATTCATTGCTTTTTACTTAACCGAGATATGAGACTTAAGATTTTTATAAAGGTGTTGGTGGCTATAATGCACTGGGTAGGTGTCTCTGCGCAGCCACACACGTTGAGTCTGAACGATGCCATCGACATTGCTCAGGTGCAATCGTATGATGCCCTGATTGCCCGACTCAACTTTATGAGCCGCTATTGGAGCTACCGGTCTTATAGAGCGGAGCTTTTGCCATCCATAAATCTCTATGGTGGTCTGATGGAGTTTGACCGCTCGATGGTACAGACCCGCGACTATGAGGATGGACGTATCTATTATGTGGAAAACAATACTCTCGCCAACAGTCTGTCGCTCTCAATCGACCAGAATATAGCTCTGCTGGGCGGTAAGCTCTCCGTGCAGTCATATCTCTACCGCCTCGACCAGTTTACCTACGGCACGCGCCTCTATAACAGCCGCCCAATACGCATAAATTACCGCCAACCGCTCTTTGCCTTTAACCGCTTGAAATGGATGAAGAAGACTGAACCCCTGAAGTATGAGAATGCCAAGCGCACATATCTGGAGTCGGTGGAAGAGATAGGCATATCGGTGGTGAGGCTCTTTTTCGGTGTCCTTTCCGCACAGTCTACCCACAAACAGTCGGTAAATAACCTTAAAGACCGCAAGGTTCTTTTCGAGATTGCACAGAAACGCCTCGAATTAGGCACAATAACCAAGAGCGAACTTCTCCAACTCGAACTATCAATGCTCAATGCGGAGGTAGAGGTGAGCGACAACGCCCTCGCCTTGCAGAATGCCATATTCCGGCTCCTCTCTTATCTGAGGCTCCCTATAGAGACGGACGTTACCCTTCTCCCCCCTGATTACCTGCCCGACATCGTGATGAACGCCGGCGACGTGGTGGAGAGGGCAGTAACCAACTCTTCCCATACCCTCGAACAGAAGATAAGCCTTATAGCCTCGGAACAGAATCTTGCCCAGGCAAAGTCGAGCCGTGGGATACAGCTGGAACTTTACAGCGAACTCGGTCTCAACAAGAGCAGCGACACTTTCCGGAGTGCCTACACGGGATTGAAGGACAATGAGATTGTGGGGCTTACACTCTCGCTGCCACTTTTCGACTGGGGACTCGGCTCCGGCAAGGTGAGGATGGCGAAGGCTGACTTGGAGGCGAAGAAGATGCTTCTCGAACAAGCTCACGACTCATATATACAAGATCTCAACACATCGGTGGAGCAGTTTAACTCTCAGGCGGTGCAGTGTCGTAACGCCCTTCGTGCCCGGGATATTGCCGATGAACGTTACGACATAATGCGTCGCCGCTTCGAGGCGGGAGGAGTGTCGGTGACAGATCTTAACACAGCCTGGCAGGAGTCAGAAAACGCCCGTGTTCAGTACATACGCCTCCTCCAATCTTATTGGAGCATCTACTACACTATACGCCGCTCCACTCTCTACGATTGGTTTGGTGGACGCGACCTCGACAAGAACTTCGACCTGCTTATCGACAGCCAAAGATAATTATAATCTAATCGAAATCATTGATAACGATGAAAAGAACGTTTGCCTGCCCAATAAAGATCCCTCTCTTCCTTTTGCTTCTATTGTGCCTGCTTACCGCTTGTGGAGGAAAGCCGACTGATGATGCCGCCAAGGAGGTGGCTTCAATGCAAACCATGTCGGAGACCTATGTCGACACGATGCGCCTCACCCTGTCTCCCTTCAACCGCCAGGTGATATGCAACGGACGCATCAGCGCCGCCAAGAAGAGCGACCTGCGCTTCAGCAACGACGGCATAATGCTTCAGCTCCATGTGAAGGAAGGAGAGAGAGTCGGGAATGGACAGATTATTGCTACCCTCGATAAGGAGAAGCGGCAGCGTGAAGTGGAGAAGGCGGAACATGACCTTCTCCGCGCCCGCGTGGAGCTTACCGACAAACTAATCGGCTTGGGCTATGATGCGGATATGAAGGACGTGCCCGACGATGTGAGGGAGCGTGCCGAGGTGACTTCGGGCTATTATTCCGCAAAATATCAGTTGGAGGAGGCTAAGAGAGCTTTGCAGGATTGCGACCTCCACGCCCCGTTTGCCGGACGTATAGCCAACCTTGAGGGGCGCACCCATCAGCGAAGTGACAGGATATGCACGCTTATTGACGATTCCGGTTTCGATGTGGAATTTAAAGTGCTCGAAGCGGAGCTTAACAGCGTCAGGATGGGTCAGACCGTCAGAATCTCACCATTTATCTCCGAGGAGTTGGTGCTTGACGGCGTGGTGACGTGTGTGAACCCTCAGGTTGACGAGAAAGGTCTTGTGAAGGTGACGGCAGCCATGAGAGGACACGACGACAAGCTTATCGATGGCATGAACGTGCGCGTGGTGGTGGAGGAGAAGCTTGACAATATGTTTGTGGTGCCTAAGGATGCCGTGGTTGAGCGCGACGGCTACCATGTGATTTTCTGTTATAGGGACGGACGTGCCGTGTGGACATATGTGGATGTGCTCCATTCCAATATCAATTCATTCGCGATTACTGGTTGTAAGCGTAAGGAGACCACCGTCAGCGACGGGGACATAGTGATTACGAGCGGCAACCTTAATCTCGCTGACGGAACGGAGGTGATATGCTACGGTCACTGATACATCGTCCTATAGCTGTCAGCATGTGCTTGATAGCCATTGCTGTGGTGGGGATTCTCTCACTTCGCTATATACCTGTGTCGCTGCTGCCTGACATCGACGTGCCACAGATAACGGTGCAGGTGCTTTATCCAGGGGCATCGGTGAGCGAGGTTGAGGAGAAAGCTACACGCCCCTTGCGCCGGCAGCTTCTGCAGGTGGCAGGATTGAAAGAGATCCGCAGTGAGAGCCGAATGGACGCGGGCACTATCCGTATGGCTTTCGAACCGGGGAGTGATATGGATCTCATCTTTATTGATGTCAACGAGAAGGTAGACCGTGCTATGCGTTTCCTCCCCGTGGATACCGATCGCCCGAAGGTGATGAAGGCAAGTGCTATGGATATTCCGGCTTTCTATCTTGATATGGTACTCTGCGAGGATGCTCCCAGTGCTGAAGCTGCGTTGCGCTTCGCCTCTCTCGGCAAGTTTGCCCGTGATGTGGTGGCAAGGCGAATAGAGCAGCTTCCGGAGACTGCTATGGTAGACGTGAGCGGAACTTGGGGCACTGAGATAGATTGTATACCCGACCCTGCACGTATGCAGGCATTGGGGCTCACTACCCCCGACATACGCCGAGCCATAACCGACAACAACATCACACTTGCTGCATTGAGCATTGTAGACGGTATCTATCGCTATAATATTCATTTTGATTCACGTATCCTCACCGTTGATGATATCCGCGACATTCGGATTAACCACGAGGGCCGGCTCGTGACCCTCGGTGAGCTTTGCGACATCACGGAAAGACCCTCTGTGCCGGCAGGGCTTGTACGCTCCGACGGCAAGCTTGCCGTAACTATGGCGGTGATTAAGCAGAACGACGCTCAGATGGAGTCTCTTCAGGAGGGTATGGATACTCTCTTGGAGGATTTCAGTAAGGAGTTTCCGGAAATTAACTTCCGTATGACACGCGACCAGACACGTCTACTCACATATTCGATCGAGAATCTGAGGATAAACCTGCTGCTCGGTGCGCTGCTTGCCTCTCTTATACTTTTCGTGTTTATGCGTGACTGGCGACCGACTGTGCTCATAATCGTGACGATACCCATATCGCTTATCGTCACCCTGTTGTTTTTCTATCTGCTTCATATATCCATAAATGTGATTTCTCTATCGGGTCTTATTCTCGGTGTGGGTATGATGGTAGATAATTCTATCATTGTGATCGATAATATCCGTCAGCGCGCGCTTCCCGATGTGGAGCTTGCCCACGCTGTGGTGGAGGGCACAAAGGAGGTGTTTGTGCCTATGCTCAGTAGCGTGCTCACCACCTGCTCGGTGTTTATTCCTCTTGTCTTCCTGAGCGGCACTGCCGGTGCGCTTTTCTATGATCAGGCGATGGCAGTTTCAATCGCGCTCTTCTCCTCGTTGGGAGTCTCAGTGCTTGTGATTCCCGTATATTATTTCCTTCTTCACAAGGGGTTGATACCCGGCTTTTCCGAGGGAGGAAAAAGACACGGGAGCAGCGGAGGCAGTAGGCGACTTTATGTGAGGATACATTCGCATATGTTTCGGCATATGTGGCTTTATATTAGCCTTTCTCTACTGTGTCTGCCTCTCACGGCATGGCTTTTCACCGTGATTGACAAGGAGCGTATGCCCTATATAGCTCCGGAGGATGCATTGGTGACGATTGACTGGAACACCGGTATTTCAGCTCAGGAGAACGATCGACGTACAGCCGCCTTGATAGACTCCGTAGCTGCCTGTGTGGAGCATACCACCGTTATGGCAGGGGCACAACAGTTTCTTATGCCCCATACCAAGGAACTGACCGCTTCAGAAACAGTGGTTTACATAAAATGCCGCGACGCAGAGGCTATGGGTGAGGTGCGGCGTCGCTTGGAGAAATATGTGGCTGAAAGATGGTACCGTGCCGGGGTAAGCTTCGAATCGGCAAGTAATCTCTACGAGCTGATATTCAGCACCGGTGAGAGCGATCTTGAAATAAGGTTACAGACGGCTGACGGTGGCAGACCATCGGTGAGGGAGAGCCGTGAGTTTGTCGATTCGCTTAGGAGTGTATTCCCGTCTGTCTACATCCGTCCGGTAATGACGGAGGAGAATCTTCGCTATATGGCAGATATTGAGAGTATGGCACTCTATGGGGTAACATATTTACAACTCTACGATCATTTGCGCGAGGCTGTGCGCCGCAACCGTGTGTATGAGATTAGCGAGGGGGCATACAGTATCCCGGTCATAGTGGGCAACAAGGGCAACGAAGCAGACCGCATCATGAGCGGAGCAGTGAGAAACCGGCATGGAGTGGAAATTCCCGTGAGTATGCTTCTGAAGGAGGTGAGGGATGAGGATTACAAGCGACTTTCAGCTGCCGGGACGGGCGACTATTATCCTATAAAGGTAGATGCCGACAGCCGAACCGTACGCGACATAATCAGCTATGCCGACGGCTTTGTGAAGCGCAACCCCAAATATACACTCTCCTATGGAGGTGAAT
Source organism: uncultured Porphyromonadaceae bacterium (assembly GCA_947174225.1). Classification (GTDB taxonomy): domain Bacteria; phylum Bacteroidota; class Bacteroidia; order Bacteroidales; family Muribaculaceae; genus Lepagella. The sequence continues at coordinate 9,620 of CAMWIF010000060.1, forward strand.
ATTTCAGCAGCCGCTTATTGGTGAAGGAATTGACAACAGTACTCACCGTCTCCTTAGCTCTTCTTTTCCTTATACTTGCCGCACAGTTTGAGAGCCTTGTGCAGCCGCTCATTATCCTTTTTGAGATGGTGGTTGATATATGTGCCGTGTTTATCGTATTATGGCTAACGGGTGAGACGCTTAATATTATGTCGATGACCGGTCTTGTTGTGATGGCAGGTATCATTATCAACGATTCGATCCTGAAGGTTGATACCATCAACCGTCTGCGTCGCGGAGGCATGTCTGTGCTACGGGCCGTGGTGGAGGCCGGGGAGAGGAGATTGCGCCCGATACTTATGACTTCTTTCACCACCATACTTGCCCTGCTCCCTTTCCTAAGCCGCAGCGATATGGGTTCCGCACTCCAATACCCCTTGTCGCTTACCCTTGTGGTGGGTATGACTATAGGTACGGCGGTGAGTCTTTTCCTTGTGCCTTTGCTTTATTATGTAATTTATAGAAAGCGCTGTAAATTATGAGAAGGCCTTCATCGTTCACAATGATATTAGCTATGGTGATCTGTATGATTGCCGGGATAGCCATAATCCCTCTTCTCGACATTGAGCCTCAGCCAAAACCCGGACAGGGCAAGACGCTGACAATCTCCTTCTCGTGGCCCGACGCTTCGCCAAAGGTGATAGAGCAGAATATCACTTCACGTATCGAGGGTGTGGTGTCGTCGGTGAAGGGTGTGGAGAGTGTGTCGTCAGTGTCAAATTTCGGCAACGGCAAGGTTGAGATAGAGTTGAAGCCTAAGGCGAGTGTCTCGGCGGTGAGGTTTGAGATCTCATCTGCCATAAAGCAGATTTATAAGAAATTTCCGGAGGGTGTAACCTATCCCGTGCTTACCGG
>CAMWIF010000061.1 GCA_947174225.1 uncultured Porphyromonadaceae bacterium
GCCGATGAATTAAGGTTGAGTGTCCGCGCATCACGATACTCGGCATTTACCGACAAATCATTCTTGAATGTCATATTCACTCCGATAAGCGGTGCGAATTTCTCGGTGATGGCTACTGAGGAGATGTTGTAAGGAGAGGAAGGTATCGGCTGCTGCGACAGCTCATCCTGCGTAAAGCCCATATTGCCATCTACCCTTACCCAGTTAAGATAACTTGAATAGCTACCTACCGAATAGGTACACTGATATGCGTGGGAAAGGGTAAAGGACTTGAAGATATTCTTCATATTGCCCATCTGCAACAGTCCGTCGTAGGTGACACGCCAGTTCGGACGCATCGAGCTTAACCCTTGGAAATGCTCAAGGTCAATCTTATGCGCATCATAACCGCTATAGGCAGCGATGAAAGCCGGTATAAGCACATCAGGGCTTGTACGGCTCACTGTCCCCACAGCAGGATTGTAAGGAGTGCCCGCAAGCGCATTTCCCTCCAAGAAACCGCCGTCAGGATAAGACACACCAGTATAAAGCCGGTCATACCGCTCGGCTATCACAGGTATATTCTCAAGGAAACGGGTAAATGCCGCCGACTCATAGCCGTTGGATGCCTTGGAATTTTTCAAAGCGGTTGCCAATGCCACGTGAGTCCTCGTATATGAACCGCTCAATGAGGTGGGCATTCCGGCAAACATAAACTGCACCTGATTCGTGCGGTTGTCGGTAAGGTTGCTTGTAAGCACAACCTTAAGTCCACGTATAGGCTCCAAAGTAAGTTCAAAGTTAAACTCCTTACCCTGATTCCATATGGCAGGTGAGGTCATCTCATCGGAAGTGAGAAGCCAACCCCTTTCAAGAGCCTTGTTAACATATGACTCATCGTAGAAACCAAACGCGAAATCCAAACCCGGGGTGAGCGGACCGTGTTTAGCATTCTGTCCGAAGATGTCGCCCACATTCGGTGAGAACTGTGGCAGATTAAGCGAGTGAGAACTGCGCCAACGGAAAGAGAGACTACGCGGCATCATCAGGAAACGCAGAGCATATTCTGCACTCTCCTTCCATACCGTCTTCTTCGGCTCAGTCTTATCCTCGCGTACCACGAGTTTGATACTACCCTTTCCTCGGTTGAGAATCTCAATCGAATTTTCATCTATAACTTTTGTCTCAAGCTTAAACGGCTGACCAGACTTAGTGGCATTGATCTTCACCTTCTTGGTCTTCAGATTATGCTTGACTACTGTCGTAGTATCCTCAGACAAAGCTATCGACCGCTCGAATTTCTTAGCCTGACTCCTATTATTATTTCCTTTACTGTTGGTTGTCTTGCCGTTAGAACCGCGTCCGGAGGTCTTACCGAATCGTTTGTTTATCTCCTGAAGATATTTCGACTTATTGTAAAGATTCTCAAAATTGAGTCGTGCATCCGCATTCCAAATAGTCTGGTTCTGGATGGAATTACCCATATATAAATCGTCAACAGTGGCACCCTTGTCCCATCTGTAAGTAGAGGTATAGGTTACATTACCTGTAAGATAGTCGAGAGCCGGAATCTTGTTGAACGGTGCCTTATAGGTACCGGTAAAGGTCTGGTTATAATTCCAAGGTGTACCGAGTCCTTTGATCGACGACCACACAGTGTCGCGCCAGTCGCGGTACTTATCCGGGAACAGCTTCTTGTTGACTGCGCCGATTGTCTCCTCAATTCTGGCAGTGGTATTGCTGGAGAAAGAGAAATTGAGCGATTGAATAATGTTCCAAGTGATGTTGAGCTGACGATCCCAAAGGAAATTCTTGCTCACCTGCACCGGAAGCTGGAAATCCACATCCACCTGACTACGTGTCTGCTCCTCATAATAGTAGCGTGACATATTAGTGTAGAAGGTGATAGTGTTAAACATCCAATTGACACCCCAGTCTTTGAAATATTTCGCAGTCTTGCTCTTACCCTTTATAGACTTGAAGGGCTTCCAAGGCTTAATGTAGGGGCTGTAGGAGTATTGGAACGAACCGCGATAGTCATTGGTGTTCTGATACTCCGTTGTGGGATCCATATTCTTCTGCTTATTGAATGAGAATGAAACCTGGAAGTTGGCAGGATCCCACGGCATAGGATTCTTGCTCTGCACGTTGAATTTCAAATTGGAGATAGAGAAACTCTCCACACTCTTAGTGGTGAGTGCAAAGCTCTTGATAGAGTCCTTCTCGTGCTTGGTCGTAGCCGCCTTGAGGGCATCTTTAAGGAGGATGTCCTGATCAAGAGGGTTATATTTCGGCGTAGTCTTCTCCGTTGATTTTGAATAGTAGATGGGGGCATTAAGCTTTGCAGCCCGGGGTATCACTTTACCTACGTCACCCTGCACGGCGAAGTTATACTGCTCGTAATCATCAAGACGGCGTTGGGAAAGACCCTGATCCACGCCACCGAAACCGGCAGTCTCCTTATGGGCACCGAAATTCACCATCGCCACATCGCTCAATGTTAGGTTGGCGCTGACGTTGGCAGCCCATCCGCCCTCCTCGTTGAAGTCAGTTACTCGAAGCTCATTTACCCAAATGGTACCATCTTTTACTGTATTCGATTTATTTCGAATACCGATAAGCATTACCCTTACATCGCTGAGACTCGGATTGCCCAGCACACTTATCGTGTTGTGGTCGTTGTCGGGATCACGCATTGAATAGACAATGTTATAGCCTACGCCCTCCACGTTGGCACTCCGGTCGTGGTTACGCATAGTCTTCAACTTGGTGAAAGAATCGAAAGCAACGTCAAGGAAATTGGATCTTGGCCATACTGTCTGACGGTCAGCCATATTCATATTATTGTAGCTGCCGCTTGGAGGCGGAGGAGTCAGCTCAAGAGGTATCTCATATTCATAGTAGTTGTTTTTCACGTCGGATCCCACACGGATGAATATCGCCAAGTCGCCATTCTTCAGATTGGTCTTGTCATCAATCGGAGCCTCAGCGTGCACCCACATCTGCATCCTGCGATAAATACGGAGGTCAAGTTGGGTGTTCTTGTATGCACCGCGACCGTCGCCCGGCTGAAGTCCGGTGACCTTCATAGAGAGCGATTGCTCATTAAGCTGGGTAGCCTGCATCTGTCCCGGATCCTGAATACGGGTCACGTCGGGAGGAAGCACATAGTTCACCGGTTTCTGACCGGAGTTCTCCTCGATATTGACAATCGACATATCCAGATCACCTTCTGCCGGAGAATCATTACGGCTGTTAAGGTTGAATTTATAGTCGCGCCACTCCCCTCTTACCAACTCAAGCGAACCGAAACGGAGGTGGGTGGTTTCCTTGAATCCGGTCATAAATATACGGGCAAAACGTATTGTCGAGAAATCAGCAATACCTCCCACCACTTTGTCAGGCTGGCTTAAAGGTATCTTGAACTGATACCATACACTACGTCCTGTCCCCTCACGGGTAGGCACGATGGTCTCACGCATATCGGTGATATAATTCTTACCTACCTGAAGGTCTTCCGGCCTTATCGAGACCTTATACTCAAAATATCTCTCATACTCATTGAGGGTATTATCCTGATTTATGTCCTCTACATCCGGCACACTGCGTGATGACTGATAGAGAGGATTAGGGCTTTGGTCGGGAGAAAGGGAGTTCCCCTCCACACCGTTGTAATGTTTGTAGCGGTCAAGAATCGAAGCCCGCACATTGTCGTAATAGTCACTTCGGTAGAAGTGATAGTTATCACCGGCAGGGTCATTCATCGGGGAGAAAGGAATCTCCTGCATCTCCGAGATAGTGGAATCTGGAAGGCGGTTGCGGAGCTTGTTCAGATAATCGGAATATGAACTGAAATCATACTCATCGGCATTAGGCAGACCGTCAAGACCCACGTCCTGCTTCGGACGCGCATCCGGCGCGTTCTCAAATGCGTAGGTCAAAGAGTTCTGCTTGGAGACACGTCCCCAGTTGGTAGAAGTCATAAAGGTCTCGTTGCCGTCAATGGGTATACCGTTCTCATAACTCTTCATACCGTCTTTGAGAATATCCTCGCTTATCTCACCGAAATTAAAATATAGGTCGCCACCTTCACGGTTAGGATTCTCATCGTCGAGGAAGGGGTCAAGGAGCCAGAACTGAAGATACTCCACATTGGAGTTCTCAAAGTTGGTGTTGTCCATCTTCCTCATAATGCCACCCCATCTTCTCTCCGGGAAAAGAAGATTACCCTTGTCGTCTATATTCTCCGCATCTAAGTTATAGGGACCTCTCTCTTTCGGATAGAAAGAAAGGTTAAGGGTCTGGATATAGTTTGCCTCTCCATAATTGATTTCTCTGCCGGGATAAATCTCCCTTACCTGCACCTCCCTGACGTAAGGATTTGAAAGCTGCTTCAAATCATTACGCAGATAGCCGGGAAGCATTGAAGAATTTTTCTGGGTCCACATCCTGTCGATATAGTTCCAAGCAAGCAATGCCCTATTCTTTCCATAGTCAACGTTATCCGACAGGGATGCCTCAGGGAAAAGGGCATCTTTCCCCGATTCCTGCGGTGTGGAGGCAAGAAACCAGGAATAAGGATTACGAAGGTCCATACCGGTCTGGGTGCTTTCAAAATCATCTATGTATGACGAACCCTTCGTGGTGCCTGTCTTCTGTTTCTGGGGAAGCAATTTCGCAAACTCGGCACTCAAGCGGAGTGTGGATGGAGCCGTGGCATTGATAGTAGGCACCTTATTCAAAAGGTTGGTAAGCCACATAAAGTCTTTGTTGTAGCTCAGGTTTACACCCAACATAGTGTTGTTGATGACCTCATCACCGATGTTGACTTTCTCAGTAAGTGCCCTTTCTGAGAAATTCAATATCGTACCACCTAAAGTAAAATCCTTATTAAATCGATATTGGGCATCCAAGCCGACAAGAGTCTTACGCTGCATACTGAACATCGACTGGTTTTCGAGCGTAACGCTGACATTAGTACCGGAGTCTATGATACTCTGATTAGTGATAGTGACTATACCCATACTGTAATCCACGGTATAGTCACTATTCTCTGTCAAGGTCACACCGCCGGCTGTCACCACAACCGAACCGCGTGGCACATTCATAGCGTTAAGTCGGATCTGTGCCCCGTTGGATGCCTGATATTCACCTTGCAGGGAGAACTTGTTTTTATCGGCAAACTGACGTGCCACTACCAGCGTAGAGTCGTACAGCTCCTTATAAACATACTTCTCTGCCAAAGCCGGATTACCTATTTTCTTCTCCAGATTCCGTCCGAAAGGCTCTGCCACAGGGAAAATGATTTTACCGTTGTTTGGCTGTACGGTATACCCCTCCACATAGTCGAAGAAACCATCAGGATTCGACTCCTGGTTAGAGTCGATGCGATCAAGATTCATCACCTGAAGCAGTGGCTTGTTGGAAATGTCACCTACCGGAAGGTAATTGATCTCCGTACCTGTGGTGTCGCTAAGATACTTGATATTAAGCTTAAAGTTTTTCTTTTGTAATTGGTAAGCACCGAGGGAATAGACGTTTTTCATCATCAATTTCCACATAGGGAGATGTGGAGAGATGGTCGTGCCTCGAAGCATTTTCAGATAGAGGGATTCAGTGGTATTGGTGACGTCGCTTGAAAACTCACCGACCTGATACACCTTACCCTGATATGTGTATTCATAAGCCACACCGAGCACCTCATCAGTGGAAAGAGCTGATTTTAAGGAGATGTAACCCAAAGTGGAATTAAGGGTATACTCACTCGACTTTAGAAGTCTTGCGCTCTCCACTTTCTCATAATCACGTCCGCCTGTGATGCCGTGAGCAGCCAAAGGCTCAAGCACCTGAGTCACCTGATTTATGTTACGTGCGTCAGGATAATCAGCCTTCAATACCTCAAGAAGGTTATTGCTTTGGTTTGATGGGTTATTGTAGGCGGTGTTGCGAATCCAGTAATTATTGGCGAGGCGAGTGTTCTCACCTATATCCATAAAGCCGACAAAGTTACGGCTCTCGTCGTAGTTGCCGTTCTTATTGGTGACCCACACCTCAATGCGCGTAATGGTTATTCCCGAGGAGACGTGTGGTAATTTAGATGCAAACTGATCATAGTTGTCATAGAAATACTGGGCGAGGAAGAAGTGACGGTTGGCATCGTAGTCGTCAGCCTTTATCGAGAATTGGGTAGCCTGCACACCCCCCTGCGTATTTACAGTTTTAGATTCACTGTTCTGCTGGCTCACAAGACCCGTCAAAGTCAACTTACCGAACTGTAACTTTGACTTTATACCGAACAGAGCCGTACCGCCTCGTATAAGACTCGACCCGGTGGTCATACTCACATTACCCGCCTCTATATTCTTGATTATCTCATCCTCCTTACCCTCATAATTGAGTTTGAGATTTTTGGAGTCGAAATCGAATGTCGCATCCGTATTGTAGCTCATATTAAACTTCAACTTGTCACCTACGGAAGCAGCTACAGTGGCTTGAATCTTTTGGTCGAAGTTGAAGAAAGTCTTTCTACGGGAACGCAGGGAAAGAGCCGGATTGTCGGTCTTGTTGCTCTTTATGCCCATCGAGAGCTGAATAGAGCCTTGTGTGGTAAGACGTACACCACCCGGACCAAACACTTTCTCAAGCGGTCCGAGCGCAAAATTCATATCAAGTATATTGAAAGGCTGCTTATCCTTATTCTCAAAGCTTTCCGCATTCTTTTGCTGGAAATGTGAAAACATCTCACGTCGGGTAGCTATCTGATTATACTGCTCCGGTGTCATCATATACGGCACCGTTATTACTCTATCACCTACATAGGTACTCATAACATACAATCCTGTCACAGGATCGTAGACAAATTCTGTGCGTACATTGGAAGGTGTGGAGAGGTCAGCCGCATATTCACGGTTGACATATTCATCAAACGACTGCGGAAAGGTGGGGGCTACAGGCGACGGAAGCACCACACTGTCAGGAATGTGCGTACCGTCTAAATACTCCGTCGGAGGTGGCGGAGGAGGAAGCTCCGATTTACGGTACTGACCTAATGACACAACAGAGGCTACCAACACCAAAAAGGGTATCGGCAGCCGTTTAGCAATATGTCTCAATGTCTTAGGTCCTTGAAAAGTCATCAGAGCATTTTTAGCGCCTGCTTTATCGCTTTCTCTGTGCTCAGCATCGGTTCTGCTGCAAAAATCTTCTTAAGCACTTTCTGACTTTGTTGGGCAGTGAAACCAAGCATAACAAGCGCAGCCATCGAATCTTCATACGCTTCTCCAGCCACAGGTGTACTTGAAGATAACGCAACCGACTCACTTTTTATTTTATCTTTCAGGTCTACAATGATGCGCTGAGCAGTCTTCCCACCTATGCCCTTAACGGCTTTGAGCGCAGAATCCTGACCGGAAGCAATAGCACTCTCAAGCTGGTCGGCAGTCAAAGAAGATAAAATAAGACGTGCCGTGTTTGGACCCACACCACTCACCCCTATCAGCAGACGGAAGAGCTCACGGCTACGCTTTGTAAGGAAGCCGTAAAGAAGATGTGCATCCTCTCTTATAGCTTCGTGTACAAACAGCTTTACCCTATCCTTTCCTAAAGCACCGTTCAACTCGGCATAGTCGATAAGAGTAATGTTGATTTCATAGCCTACACCTCCACAGTCTATAACCGCTGATGTTGGCATAAGCTCCGCCAATGGGCCACTTATGTAATCTATCATTTTAATTCTGAATTAATGTGTTCTTATAAAGAACGCACAATCCGCGATAATATTCATATTCAAGCTCGATATATGTCATTCTCCGCTCGTTGAGTGTCGCTAATTCCACATAATAGTCGGTGATAGTCAAATTGCCCAACTCTACCGATTTATTGAGCAGTCTTTCGGTTTCATCGATCAGTTTCACATCATATAGCCCCAACGACTTGCTGATAATGGCAAGGTCGTTGCGTGTGGCAGCGATTTCGGAAGCAACTTTTAATCTCGTATTTTCCATCTCCACCTCAGCAGCGGCTTTCCTTGCTTTTGCCGCCTTTACTTTAGAAGATGTGGAGAATAATGGGAATGATGCGCCCACCACAAAGCCATTGCTTGCCTCGTCAAGCTCTGTGTTGCGACGATAGCCTAAGGTAAGCTTAGGCACCCAGCTCTGCTTTGCCACATTCTCCTCCCCTCGCAGACTCTCTACCTCCGAAGCAGCCGCTTTTACCTCGGCATCATTGTCGAGTGGCATTAAGTCGGCATCTGAAAAAGTCCATTGAGGATACTCCGTAGCACCACAAGGATAATCTTCATATCCGTTGAGATTATTTATGGTTGTTCTCACTCCGACAATCTCCGACTCATTGGCAAGCAATTCTCTCTTCAGATCCATAATCTGAATTTTTATCCTGTTAAGCTCTATGGAGGTGGCATCGCCGGCATTATACTTCTTTGTGAAGAGTTCATCCAGTTTTTCCGCATCTGCCAATTGCCCTTCCAAAGCCTTCTTGACTCTGGTTAACCTCACAAGCTCTATATATGACTCGGTAGCTTGAATAAGTATGTCGCGGCAATCAAGCCTATACTTCTGCTCCAATGCCTCCATCTGTTTCTTTCCTGCCTTGCCTCTGGCTGCAAACAAAGTGGGGAAATCCAACTCCTGCGACACTATAAGTTCAGAACTTGCCACACCCGCAGCTCCCTTCCGGAAAAATGGAGAGTATTCCACACTTGTATTGTCGAGCGTGTTCTGTTCTTTCAATTCATAACCGGCAGCTTTCATCTGCTCTCTTTCCCCTGTAAGTTCAAGATTACGCTCGTCTACCGATTTCAGTAAGCCTGATAACTCATCAGCTCTGACCAACGTAGGGGCAAGGAGGAGCAGCAACGATATGATTATTTTTTTCATCTCAAAATTTTATTCGTAATTAAAGATTTACCTCTGCTATATTTTCCTCTGTCTTTACTTTCGATTTACGATGCATCCAGCTATACATAATCGGAATCAGAAAAGCATTAAGGAAGGTGGAAGATAGCAGACCGCCCAAAATCACTTGTGCCATAGGGCTTTGAATCTCATTACCCGGCAACTCTCCCTTCACGGCAAGCGGAATCAGTGCCAATGCAGAGGTCAATGCGGTCATAAGTATTGGATTCAGACGGTCAAGCGAACCCCTTATCACACTCTCTCGCACACCCATTTTCAAATCATTGTGCAAAAGATTATAGCGGGTTATGAGTAGCATACCGTTTCGTGTGGCTATACCGAACAAGGAAATAAAACCGATTATGGCAGGTATGCTCACCTCACCGGAAGTAAGGCGCAATACTAATACACCGCCAATCAAGGCAAACGGAAGATTCAAAAGCACTACCCCGCTTTCCACACCGTTTCGGAACTGCATATAAAGCAGGAGATAAATCACCAATATGCTGCCTAAAGACGTGAGAAGAAGAATGCGGCTGGCAGCCTGTTCACTCTCAAACTGACCACCGTATTCGATATGGTAGCCTTCGGGCAGAACGATTGTGTCATCTATCTTCTCCCGAATGTCAGCCACCACGCTCCCCAAGTCACGTCCACTCGTATTAGCCGAAATTACTATCTTACGCATCACGTTCTCACGGTTAATGGTGTTAGGTCCGGAAGCGGATACCACATCTGCCACATTGGCAAGCGGAACTTTCTCACCGGTAGAAGTATCAATCAATAATTTTCGCAAATCCTCGATTGTTTTGCGATGGTTCTCATCGGCTCTCACCACAAGATTGAAATTTCTTCCACCTTTATATATTCTACCCACTGTCTCACCGCCAAGCAGCACGGCAATGTAGTCGTTAAACTCCGGTTCACTGATGCCATATCGAGCTAACATTTCCGGACGGGGTGTGATTTTTATCTCAGGACGTTCAATCTGCTGCTCCACATTAAGGTCGGCTATACCTTCCACATCCGAGATCTCCTTCTTAATCTGATTACCCAAAGAGAACATCTTGTTAAGATCATCACCAAATAGTTTTATGGCAATGTTGGCTTGGGTGCCGCTCAACATCGCATCTATTCTATGGCTTATCGGCTGACCAATCTCTATATTGGCTCCGACTATCATCGAAAGTTTCTCTCTGACATCCCTCTTTACCTCCTCAACCGTTCGGCCGTCAAGCTCAAACGGTGCTTCTATTTCTGAGACGTTCACTCCCAAGGCGTGTTCGTCAAGTTCAGCCCTACCTGTCTTACGTGCCACGGTCTTTATCTCAGGTACACTTAGTAAAAGTTCCTCAGCCTGTCTGCCTATCTTATCCGATTCCTCAAGAGATAAGCCCGGCAACGAACTCACATTGATTGTGAATGAGCCTTCGTTGAAAGGGGGAAGGAAACTATGACCCAACGTGAAGAATAGTCCGATTGTAGCGATGAATAGCAAAAGCGTCACCCCTACTACTATCTTCGCATTATTAAGTGTCCATTTCAACGCAACTTCATAATGCTTCTTTAG
>CAMWIF010000062.1 GCA_947174225.1 uncultured Porphyromonadaceae bacterium
TCCACAAAGTTAGCATTTATCTTTGTATTATGGGGTATGACGAGACGATTATTTTTGAAAAGATCTACGGAGTTCTTACTCCCGACCTACGACAGATGTGCAGTGATATGACTGACAGAGGTGTCTCTGAAGCCGCTATGGAGAGTACCGCAGTCTATTGGGTTCCGGTGTGGAACGAACTTTGCGAGTCAATGGAACTCAAGCTGGTCAATCCCTATTTCATCAAGCAGTTGCCCGGACGCAAGAGCGATGTCAAGGATGCGCAGTGGATAGCGGAGTGTCTGCTCAAGAACTTCATCAAGGGAAGTTTTGTACCTGATACTTTATAAGTCCCAAGGCTATACCCATAACCTATGCCAACCACTCAGACATCCCACTCCATATCAATAATATACCAATGAGATTTCGGATATATGTTCACCCTCCACAAAGAATAAGCCAGGACAGAAGGTTAAAGATAATTAGCATAAAAGCTAATTATCTTAGAAATTTGTTATACCTTTGCATATAGAATACAATTATGGAAAAAAGATCATTAAAATTAGAATCGGTAAAAGCCTCTGAAATAGCCACGCTTTATACTATTATCTTTAGAATGACGATTTGTCGGAGTTTTCAAAATTCTTGACTCGCTTCAAGGATAATGGTAAACTACAACGCGACTATCAAATAATTCTGTATGCTCTCAAAAAAATTTAGAGAATGGTGTGTTAGAACGCTATTTCCGCCGTGAAGGTAAGTATGCGGATAGAGTGTATGCATTGCCCACAGACTCTGGTAGGTTACGTTTATATTGTTTACGCCTTTCCGATAAAATTCTTATTCTTGGGAATGGTGGAATCAAAGCTACACGAACTTATAACGAAGACTCTGAACTGAACGGATATGTAATGGATCTCCAATGATTCGATGCTCTGCTTAAGGAAGCAGAGAAAGATGGAAGTATTCAAATCGAGGAAACAAGTATAACCGGAGCTGAGGATAAAATTTTTGAACTATGAAAACAACAGCTGCACTTTTCGATGATGTTTGGCTCATGTGCCTGATGATGTCAAGATGGAACTTGATATGTCATTCGCCTTGGCTGATAAGATTGATATGATTTTGCGAGAGAAGAACATCAGTCAGAAACAGTTGGCAAAACAAATGGGAAAAACTGAGGCGGAAGTATCAAGATGGCTTGGCGGAACTCATAATTTCACATTAAGAACGATAGCAAAAATCTCAGAGGCACTTGGTGTTAAGTTAGTGACAATTTAGACTTTAGCAATAACTCCATCTACAAACTTATATACTTGGCCTCCACGCTCTTAGGGATTAAGCATAGTTATCCAACAAACACTCTTAACAGAATTTTAAAGAGTCTAGGGCGTATATGCTATAGTTTTATCATAAAAGAGCTTTCTGAACCACAACGGCATTGTTATGCTCATGATCGCGTGACGAGTAGAGCAATGTCACTTTAGGCTTATCAGCTATTTCTGATTTCAATGACTGAAACGCCGGATTTGCCAGCAACTCCGAATGGTAATGTTGCACAAATTCCTCCCATCTGCTATCCGGATCCTGATGAAACCATTCACGAAGCTCTGTTGAAGGAGCTATCTGCTTATCCCATGAGTCGTAGTGGAAAGTCTCGTGAGAAAGTCCACGTGGCCATAACCTGTCAATATACACTCTATAACCGTCATCGGGCGATGCCGGGTCATAAGCTCGTTTGAGTTGAATTATCTGCTGCATAATTATATTTTTCTTATTCTAAGAATAACTCTTCGTCTTATCCAACAATCTTAAAGTTATGTTTGTTGATATGCTATAGACACACATCCACAACTAAACCATATCGAATTGGAAACCCACTCCCCCACAGTAGCCAAGGCATTACGACAAAATACCTTCATACATAAATACATTATGGCTATTGACCATGCATTGCTATGGATTGCAGCCTTAAGTTTTGCGGCTTTTTTTCACCTCTCATCGGATTTTTCCAAATCGGAGGCTCTGTTATTCTCCACTTTGGTGGCCTATGGGGCATATCTTTGCGAAAGTGGATTGGAGACACTGAAAACGGCTGTCTCATCCTCACTATATTATCTCGATTTCAAGAAAGCCGGTCTGTGGAAATGGATCGGACTTAATATGGCAGTTAACCTATGTCTTTCCCTACTTTTTCTCTCAAATCCGTCGTGGGTATATCTCGTGCTGATAATCCTTACAGCCGGATGGCAAAAGTATATGGACGGACGTATTCCTCCTCGCCTCACTGCTACTCAAAAACCAACAACAACCCTTACCTCCTAAAACTTGAAACCTAAACACTCTTCCACTCTCTAAACCCTAAACTATAAACTGTAGACCAAGATGCACATATCTTCCACTCTCATATTAATATTAGCTATTTGTTTCGCCACATTATTTGTGGCAGTCTTCGTCATAGCCTCCATAATCACCTTCCGTAATCGTCGAATCATCCAGAAAGAAGCTCAACTATCTGAGCTGTCAAAGGACTACTCTTAGTTACCGCACATAGGCGTATCCTTAGAAAAAGTGTCATTAAGTTTTACCCAAATGTCGTATTCTATATGCACATTTGGGTAAAACTCTTTTATTATTCTCAAGTTTTTTCGTAATAAAATAATTGAACCATAACAAATAAACTTATTACAACACACAGGTATTTTGGAGGGTGATTCGGAGATCGCCTACCATAAGCGATAAAGCATAAAGATTATGGAATCATCCGAAGGATTTGTGGTAGCCAATCAATTAGAGGAAGGGGCAAATTTAATACCTTTACATTTCTTTTTTCATCTACCATAACTGATAAGTCCTTAGAGGAAAGTATAATCGCTATTGTCGGGTTATATTTTCCTATATAAACCGACAAACTTTTTCCAGCTGTATTTGATGAGGCTTTCACTTCTACCGGAATTACTTCAAGTCCATCTTGAATTACAAAATCCACCTCTGCCGTGCCATTTGATACCCAATAGCGTGGCACCTGCTGCAGCTGTGCTACCAATGATTGCGCTACATAGTTCTCAGTAAGTGCCCCTTTAAACTCTGAAAAAGCCGGATTCGAGGTTGTAAATATCTCTGCCGGTAAATTAGCCAATGATCTTAACAGACCAATGTCAAGCATATATAGTTTAAAAGCATTAAGGTCATCAAAAGCACTTAACGGCAAGCCGGGTTTTGAGCAACAGAACACCTGATAAATCAATCCTGCTTCCCGTAGCCATGTCACGGCGTTTTCATATTCTCTTGCACGCGCACCGGGTTTGACAACCTTATATATAAACTTCCTATTCTCTTTAGCCAATTGAGATGGCAACGATTGCCATACAGCTGCAATCTTAGGAAACTCTGTTGTGGAGGCGTGCTTGGAGAAATCGAAAAAATATGAGGTAAGTATTTCATTCTGCTCCTTAGAAATATTCTCCATACCCTTATTCTCAAGAGACGCAACCGCAGCCTTCGGCATACCTCCGCACACTTGATAACGTCTATATGCCTCCCAAAGCTTTCCTGAGATTATTTCCGGCAAAGACCCAACGACAGTCAACTGATCAAGATAATCAATCACTTCCGGATTTGCACTCCGTAGATATTCCCTGAATGTGATAGGATACATATGTAAGAAATCAACCTTACCCACAGGAAATCCTTTATGGTGATGAATGGCTATTCCGAGAAGTGAACCGGCAGCCATAACATGGTAATGCGGCTGCTCTTCACAAAAATACTTAAGAGAATTTAATGCTTCAGGACATTCTTGGATTTCATCAAAAATTATAAGAGTCTCCTCAGGCAATATAGGCTGAGAGGTATAAAGTCTAAGACGTGCTATAATCCGATCGGGTTGTTTAGTATTTTCAAATTCCTTTGACAATTCTTGACTGGCATCAAAGTTAAAGTACGCCACATACCTATAATGATCGACTCCGAATCTTTTCATAAGCCAGGTTTTACCAATCTGTCTGGCTCCTTGAATTATCAAAGGACGGCGATCTTCAGATATTTTCCACTCTATCAACTTTTGAATTATTTCCCTATAAATTTCCATAATAAGATTGTTTAAACAACTGCAACGGAGTCTTTACAAAGCTAAATGCTTTGCAAAGTTAGTAAAAAATTCACTCTGAATTTTATGTTATCTTAGGAAAATGTGTAAATTCCCACATTTTTCCATGGAGAAATGTGGGAATTTACACATTTTCCTAAGATAAGTCAGTTTTAGAGGATTCTCCAAGGTTCCTCACAGATGCTTCTGAAGATGATTCGGAGATTGCCTTAAACCATATACAACCTATATTTTTTCAAAATAATTTGTTTATGAGGTTAGGTTTTCGACAGTAAGGGTGTATGATATATGTATGACGACAAATAACAACATAGAACAGCTTTTTAAAGCACATTACTCAAAGATGTGGCACCTTGCTATGATGCTGCTTCGTGATGAGGATGCCGCAAAAGACATAGTGCACGATGCCTTTGCCTCTTTGTTGTCTGCCAACTACCCCACTTCGAACCTTACCGAGACATATCTTCTGTCCGCCGTGCGCCACCGTTGTATCAACCATGTCCGTCATCTCTCCGTGCGTCAACGTTTCCGGCAGATTTACTCAAAGAATGCGGAAGAGGCAATCGAAAATGAGGAATGGCCCGATGAGGAAACGATTGCAATGCTCACCTCTGCCATTGGCAATCTTTCTGAAGCGTGTGGCAGAGTAGTGAGGTTACGGTTTACCGATGGATTAAGCTATAAGCAGATAGCTGAAAAGTTGGGTATTAGCGAGGTAGCTGTCTATAAACATTTGCGTCATGCCATAGATGTCTTACGCGAAAAACTTTCACAGAATGGATAAAACAGAACGCTACCTCGATGCGCTTGAGCATCCCGACCGTTATTCCGACGAGGAGCTTGCCGGTATGATGGCAGATCCCGATAATCAGGAGATCATAGAGATGCTCGAAAAAACCAAATCAGCTTTGCAGAATATCCCCACACCGGATGTGGAGGCTGAATGGCAACGGTTTGCCGGGTCACACGGTGTCAAAGGTAAACGCACCAACCGTTTGCTCGTATTGTTCAGTCGTCACGCTGCGGCAAGCATTATTGTGATATTCTTATCGGTCGCTGCACTAACGGCGGCAGTGGGAATAGGTGTGACTATGCTTTCCTCATCCAAGCCGTCGGATGAATCAATTGCTACACCCTTTCAAAAAGCTCAACAAACTGAACATATAGACATTAGTCCCGATGAGTCGGAGCAGACACCGAGTATGGCTGAGACCGTCATATTCGACAATCAGCCTCTCGACTCTATCCTCACCGAAATGACAAGCTTCTACTCATATAAGCTGAATTTCTCAAATGAGAATGTAAAAACATTACGCCTTTATTTCAAATGGAATCAGGCACTACCCTTAAATGGAGTAATTGAGGAACTCAACAACTTCGAACAGATAAACATCAGAATAGACGACCATAACATCCTTACTGTAGACTGACATCATTATGCGACAAGTAATTTTTTCCATAATTGCCGTGATGACAGTCATTATGGCAAAGGCTGAGACATTCTCTTACCACTTTAATTCCACACCCCTTACCTCTGCTATCAGGCAGATTATCAAAGATCATCCCAAACTGAATATCAATTTCATTTTCAATGAGCTTGAGACCTACAAGACGAGCGCCACAATCAAGACGGATAACCCTCTTGAAGCTCTACGCACGCTGACCGCAATGAATCCGGTAACAATATCCCATATCAAGAATACATACTATATCGAACCCCTGCAACACGGTAAATACCGCTATCACGGTCGGACTGTCGGCACCGACGGGCAGCCGGTCGTAGCCGCTACGGTCTTTATACTCTCCCCTAACGATTCAACAGTGCTTACATATGGCATAACCGATAATGACGGTAGATTTTCTATACCCTGTGATCGTCAAGGCGTAATCGGTAAAATCACCTCTACGGGTTTTAAACCCACTTACCGGCGATTTGAGTCCTTCTCTGTGGGGACAATTGTAATGACAGAGAAAGCCATAGCACTCAAAGAGGTGAAAGTGGAGACAGACAACGCGCTTATGTATCCTGACAAAACTATCTATATACCTACTACCCGGCAAAAGAACGCTTCACAAACCGGAAGCGACCTGCTCGATCATATGGCTATTCCCCAGTTAGGCATGGTGTCAAACAATAAAGTGTCAACTGTGGGCGGTCAACCTATTGCCCTTTTCATCGACTATATCCCGGCTTCCGAAACGGATCTAAAGGCTATGCGTGTCGGCGACGTCAAACGTGTGGAGTTTTGTGAGTATCCCTCCGACCCACGATTTCAGGGAAACACCTACGTCATAAATTTCATAATGCAGAAGTATGAATATGGCGGTTACGTGAAAGCTTTCGGGCACGCAAATCTTATCAGCAATCAGTTAGGCGACCTGCTCGGCAGTGCCAGGATGCAGTATAAGAAAATGACGTATGACCTTATGGCATCCGTCTCGGGTTATGACCGTGACCACGACGGCTCCGAACTTACCGAAACCTACCGTCTGCCTCAACCCGACGGTGAAATAAAGGAATTCAACCGATTTACCAACACCACTTCTTCAAGGCACGAGAGTCAATGGTATTACACCACATTCCGTGCAATCTATAACTCTGAAAAGCTACAAGCCTCTTCCCAAATAGAGGGGAGAATTGACAACAGTCCGCATAAAGACCAAAGCGGAAGTGTAAGTTATTCTTCCGATGCCTTTCCGGGTTCAACCTACGTCTCCTCTTTCAAAGAGAGGTCGAAAGACATTTCGTATAAAGGACAATATTTCTTTTCATTGCCTAAAAACAACTCCATCACCTTCTCTCCCACTCTCGGTTACTCGCATACCAACCAAAACTCATATTATTTCGAAGAGGGCTTTAATGCTATACATAACGGAGCAACGGATAATACGGGCAGAATAAGAGGTGACCTCAGATACAATCACAATTTTACCAAAGCTGGCACTATCAACGGATTTATACGAGGCATCTACATATCCAACCATACAGACTATTCAGGATCTGCCATCGCCTCCGACCGCGCTATCACATCACGTGTGGGCACCGGAGTATCTTACAGTGTAATTTTAGGAAATTTCTATGGAGCCACAGGGTTCGGTTGGGATTGGGACCGCTTCCAATTAGGGAAGATGGTAGACCGTCAGTCTTACCCTTGGTATGACTTGTCGCTGCAATACACTCTGAAACAGAAACATTCCTTTTCAACCGTGTTCCACTACTCCAATTGGCCACCATCTCCCAATTTCAAAAGTGACATCATCGTACAGTCATCCCCCTTTATGAGTTATACAGGAAATCCCAATCTCATTCCTAATATAAGCTATGATTTCAGCTTCGACTACACATGGATTCCCAATAATAATTATAGTCTGAGTGCTTATGGCTGGGGATGGGTAGTAAGCAAGAGATATGCCTACGATTACGAAGCATCATCTACGGGAATATTGCGGACTATAAAGCAACCCATCGGAAGTTTCGCACAAGGGAAATATGGAGTTATGTGGACTATGCGCTTCCTTGATAGAAGCCTTGTCTTTTCAGGCAACCTAAGCCAGATACTTAATCATAACGGCGAGCCATACAACATCAACCATTCGGCAATCGACTGGTATGCCCGGTTACGATACTATCTTAACAATTGGGTTTTTACCCTCACGTATTCTTCACCAAGCGAAAATTCAGAAGACAAGATGAGCGGCAAATGGATGAGGGACAAAAGTTTTTGGTATGTTACAATAGGATGGTCAAACGACAAGTGGAATATCCGTGGCGATCTCTTCAATCTTACACGTTGGAACTGGAAAGACCAAAGCATCACTATGAAGAGCCCCTACTATTCTACCAATGAAGTGCTTATCAACGGTAACAGCCGCGCTTTCGTACAGCTCTCCGCCACCTACACATTCGGTTTCGGAAAGAAGGTGAAACGTGACAATGAGCCAACCGTATCCAACTCTACCTCATCCGGCATCCTCAAGTAATCTTCCACTACACTTATATACCTACAGAAGAGGGTATCCCTGATTTGTCATCGGTATACCCTCTTCATTTCACATTATTTTCACATCATGGTTTAATTAAATCACATAGTATGATTTCATTTCGATTTTCACAGTTTTATTTTTACATTTCGGTTTTGTTACATAGGCACTTTCTTTAAATGAAACTTCGGGTTACTTATATTTCACCAGTAGGCCTAACTTGGTTGAAACTTCTATTTGTCTTTAATTGGGTTATTTCTCGGTAGGCTTGCCGAGAAGATGGTCACGGTAGAGGTCGGAAAGCTCTTCGGGGGTGATGCCGAAGGAGGCAATACGTCGGAAGAAGTATTCAGCCTCATCCTTGAAGAAAATCTTTCGTCGCATCTTCACTATGTCGCTCACAGCGTTAGGCATAACAAAGAAGCCTATTCCACGACGGTTGTAGATGATTCCCTGCTGCTGAAGCCAATCGTATGATCGCATCACAGTGTTGGCGTTGACCTCAACATTGGCAGCGTATTCCCTCACTGACGGAAGTCGCTCATCGGCAGGATATTCACCTGCCACAATGGCATCCATAATCTTATCCGTAATCTGAAGATAGATCGGTTTATTTTCACTAAATACCATAGGCACCTCCGATTAAAATAATTTGTAAATCACCTCGCTGCGCTTGAATCTTTCATAGGCAAGCCAATACAGCACCACACAGAACGCTAATCCTAAAATATTGATTATCCATACAACCCCGGCATAAGAGAGGTCAAACGCAAAATCCAATTTCAGGTTCATAAGGAAAGGGACGCAGAACAACGATAGAATCACACCTAACACCTGCGTAGCAGCCCAAGTCTTAATGAACGACAGTTTCGGCCAAACCACCGCTCCCAAGAAATATATAGCTTGTGAGCATAAGGCACCCCAGACCCCGCAAGTGATCATAATGCCTATCCCTTCCGGCTCATGTCTATAATTGCTCGATATAAACGCCAGAGCGGTCGTGTCTACATAGGCGGAATCATATGCCGGCGTGTAATCGCCCATACGAATCATAATCTTGTAGACTATGATACGTGCCCAGTCACCCAAAAGCACTCCTATAAGCACCACAATCATAAGTAACGGCACCATAGCCAACCATCTCACAATGAATTTCTGAGAAACCGTTGCCGGAAGTATAATAGTGTTTATGCGTCCCTCCTTGCTCTTCATATTATTGAAAGCCAAGGAGGCACCTATCGTAAGAATCATCCCTCCGAAAAAGAAGAACAAGAAAAGCTCCACCGGCACCATCGACTTAACATAGCCCAAGAAGGCACCTAAAAGGATATATGTAGCCCAAATACCTGTCAACCCGAGCATAAGAGGCTTACGGTTGTCTACAAGTTCTTTCTTCACAAGAAGAGCAAAAGTGTTGGTATCCATAATTTTAGTATTGTTTTTTATATTGGTTACTCATTCTTTGACGCACAAGCTCAAAAAGGCTCTCAAGGTTCACTTCAGTCTCCTCCTCACCGTCTGCCGGCTCTACAATGTTATAGCCACCGGGGGCATCAAGGGCAATCAAAGCGCGTGCAGCCCTTTCACGGTCGGGAGTGAAGAGGAAACGCCACTTACGAGTTATATCCATCATAGATGCGTCAAGCATAACACCCTCCGAATCGGTGATGATAACATGGTCAAGAATCTTCTCCACGTCATACACCTGATGTGTCGAGATAATGATTGTGCGGTCGTCGGTCATTCCGTTGAGCACTGCTTTTCGGAAGAGACGTTTGCCGGGGATGTCTAAGCCATTGGTAGGCTCGTCGAGGATAAGAAGCGAAGTGTTGCAGGCGAGTGCAAAGCTGATGAATACCCTCTTCTTCTGCCCCATCGAAAGATTGCCCAAATGCACGTCAGGAGTCAGCTCGAAAGTTGACAGATGCTGGGTGAGGTCGTTCATAGAAAATTTCGGATAGAAGGGCGCTGTGGTGTCAAGGAACTGTCGCAGGGTCACGTTTGGAAGCGTGAACTCCTCCGGCACGATGAATATATCGCTCAAGAACTGCACTGTCCTCTCCTGAGGAATCATACCGTTGTAGAGGATGTTACCCATCTGAGGACGCAACAGACCCGCTATGAGGTATAACAGAGTTGACTTTCCCGCACCATTGCGACCAAGCAGTCCGCAAATAGTACCCGATTGCACCATCAGGGAGTAATCGCGAAGCACCGGCTGTTGCTTCTTCCCGTAGGAATATGTGATGTTATTTACCTGAAGCATATCGTTTATATTTTAGCTTTATTAGTGTATTAGTTTATTAGTACACTGCAAAGGTAACACAAAATTCTATTAACTTCCAAATTTTTCGACAAAAAATTTTCAAAAAAATTGGAGAGACCAATCAAATC
>CAMWIF010000063.1 GCA_947174225.1 uncultured Porphyromonadaceae bacterium
TTTGGAGGCTTCGCCGCCCTGTATTAGGCATATGTGTAGGTATGCAGGTAATGTGCCGCCATTCTGAGGAGGGTGATGCTGAATGTATGGGTATATTCGATGCCAAGGTACGTCGTTTCAAGGAGATGCCCGGCGTGAAAGTACCACATATGGGCTGGAGCCGGATTGCAAATCTTGACAGTAAGCTCTTTAAGGATATTCCACGCGGTTCTTACGTATATTTTGTCCACAGTTATTATGCACCACTCTGTCCGGACACAATCGCCACTGCCCGACACCCGGAGATGTTTTCCGCAGCCTTGAAATATGAGAATTTCTACGGCTGTCAGTTCCATCCTGAGAAGAGTGGCGATGTCGGAGAGAAGATACTCAGCAATTTTATTAACTTATGATTGAGATTATACCTGCCATTGACATAATCAACGGTAAATGCGTACGCCTCTCGCAAGGCGATTACAGGCAGAAGACAGAGTATGCCGTCTCTCCGGTGGAGATGGCAAAAAACTATGCTGATGCAGGGGTGCGTCGACTGCATCTTGTTGACCTTGACGGTGCAAAGGCATCCCGTCCCTGCAACCTCGATTCGCTTCGGGAAATCGCAGCCTTAGGACTTCTCGACATTGAATGGGGAGGAGGGATAAAGAGTCGCCAACATCTTGAGGAAGTGTTTGAGGCAGGAGCCGGACACGCTATAATCGGCAGTTTGGCTGTGAAGCAACCGGAGCTTATGGAGCAATGGCTTAAGGAATATGGGGGTGAAAAGATTATTCTCGGAGCCGATCTGCGCGACGGAAAGGTTTCGGTGAGCGGATGGCTTGAGGATTCCGAACTTACTATCGACGATATAATCAACCGTTTCCTACCCTATGGTCTGAAAGAGGTGATTGTCACCGACATCTCTAAAGACGGGATGCTGCAAGGACCCAATACACAGTTGTATGTAGACCTTGCCCGTCGCTTTCCGGAAATCATCTTCACAATTTCCGGCGGTATATCCTCAATTGAAGAAATTGACAAGCTCGACAGCCACGGTCTTTCCAGAGTGATAGTTGGAAAAGCCATCTACGAAAACCGCATCCCTCTTTCACTCATCAAATCTCGTTTAACCACAAATACTTCTTCCGAATGCCGGCAAAAAGAATAATCCCCTGTCTTGACGTTAAAAATGGGCGTACCGTAAAAGGTATTAACTTTGAAGGCCTCGCCGATGTGGGCGACCCTGTGGAACTCGGTGCACGTTATGCGGCTGAGGGTGCCGACGAACTTGTTTACCTCGACATCAGCGCCTCGAAAGAGGAACGCTCTACCTTCACCGACCTTGTGCGCCGAATTGCAGAACGTATCAACATTCCCTTCACAGTTGGAGGTGGTATATCATCTGTTGAAGATGCTGCACGCCTTCTTGATGCCGGTGCCGACAAAATCACCGTCAACAGCGCAGCAGTGGCTAATCCTGACCTCATAACAGAAATCGCATCACGTTACGGCCGTCAATTTGTGGTGGTAGCTATCGACGCGAAAAAGGCAGACGGTGTATGGCGTGTAACAACCCACGGCGGCTCTCGTCTTACCGACTGTGAACTCTTCTCTTGGGCAAAGGAGGTTGAGCAACGAGGAGCAGGAGAGATAATGTTTACTTCGATGGATCACGACGGCACACGCAACGGCTATCCCTGCGACACATTCGCACGGCTATGCTCCGAAGTTTCCATACCGGTAATTGCTTCCGGTGGTGCCGGAAATGCCGAAGACATTGCCGAAGTGCTGACGAAAGGTTGTGCCGACGCTGCATTGGCAGCCAGCATATTCCACTACGGCGACACCACAGTCAACTCCCTTAAACAAAAACTAAGTGACAAAGGAATCGAAGTAAGACTCTGATAATTCTACATAGAATTGCCCAACAAATCCTCTCTTCCCCATAAACCTCCCCTTACTCCCTAAACTATAAACCCTAAACCAACTTATGACTTTCGATGATTTCCACCTTGACAAATGTGCCGATGGGCTTATGCCTGTCATCATTCAGGATGCTGTGTCGCTCAAGGTGCTTATGCTTGGCTATATGAACCGTGAGGCATATGAAAAGACCCTCGCAACCGGACGTGTGACCTTCTTCAGCCGCACACGCGGAAAACTTTGGACCAAAGGTGAAACCTCCGGTCATTTCCTCAACGTAGTGGAAATGTACCTTGACAGCGACGGCGACACGCTTCTTATAAAAGCCAATCCTATCGGACCGACCTGCCACCGTGGAACAGAATCCTGCTTCGACACCCCTGCTCAGGAGGGTTTCATACGTAAACTCTCGGCACTCATACAGCGTCGCCACGAGGAGATGCCGGAAAATTCCTATACTACAAAGCTCTTCATCAAAGGTGTAAAGAAGATTGCCCAGAAAGTGGGAGAAGAGGCGGTAGAGTCAGCAATAGAGGCTGTTGACGGCAACCGCCCGCGCTTCATATATGAAGCAGCCGACCTTCTCTATCACTACTTAGTGCTACTCGAACAGATGAACGTCAACATCGACGACATCGAAAACGAGCTGCTCTTCCGCCACTCCTGACCCTAAGAAACCTATCCCTCTAATAGGGATTACGCTATCAAAAACTCCAAACTATCTTCGGATTATTCCGATCTCTTATCACTGAATTTCAAGACGATAATAGTTACATTATCCCAACCTCCCCCTATAAGGGCAGACTGAAGCAGCGCAGTAGCAGAATTGAATTCTGCTGCCATTGTCTCCGCTGAAATCATTCCGCTGAGTCCGTCGGAACATACCAAGAAACTGTCGCCGGGAATAATTCGAGTAATCTTCACGTCTACAAATGCCCCGGGCAACCCAAGACAATTGTAGATTCTTGAAGATGGTGTATCGGAATCAGGCAGCTGCACCTGTTCGGAATGGTCCACAGTGAGCTGTTTAATCGAGTTATGGCGTCGCCTATATGTGCGCGAATCCCCGGAATTCAAGATAAGGGCAGTCTCACCGTAAATCAAAATCCCTGTGAGTGTAGTGCACATCTTCACACCCGGGGAGGCGTTTATAATCTCCTCATTTATCTTGCGAAACCATTGCTTTACAGCCTGCACAAGTGCATTCTCATCAAGACCGTCGGGAAGACTGTCGGTGAAGTCTCTGAAAGAGAGACACGCCATCTCTGAAGCCACTTCACCATTTGCGTGACCGCCAAGACCGTCACACACTATGGCAGCAAACTTGAAATCCCCTTCCGGAATCTCGAAAGAGAACGAATCGGAATCGTCACGCACTGTCTGCTGCATAACCAGAGCCATATCCTCGTTATTCTTACGATATAGCCCGACATCGCTTACAACTTCATACGAAAGTATCATACGGCTCTAAAATCATAAAAATTACCGATCCTGACAATATCACCCTTACGGAAAGGGAGCGGTGAGAAACACCATTTCCCATTTACGGCAGTGCCGTTTCTCGACCCCACATCGGCAATTATCCAATGATCACCCTCCTTCTTCAGCGTGGCGTGGCTTGCAGAAATGAACTGCAAGCCGGCAAGCTGCGACGAATAAAGACCATAGACACGCCCAATCAATGCACCGTCCACAAGCTGAAGAGTCACATTCTGCGCATCGCATACCAGCATCGTAGGAGCATCATCAGTTGCAGGTCTCATCGGCTGCTCCCCTACACCGGGAGGCACAATGGGTTTTTCAACCTGTTTTTGTGCAAGGCTTTCAGCATCTACAAGAGGTTTGCCACACTTTCCACATCTTTTTCCTGCTCCTTTACCCGGAATCCGGCAATCGGGACAGATATACAGTTTGACTCCGCATTGGTCGCAAAACCAGGAATCGTCTTCTATTTCAGATTTACAATTATAGCACTTCATACCTCTTTTATCAACATATCATCATACTTTAGCAAGAAAAGCTCGTCGCGGTTGAAACCGTCACTCTGCATAGATTTGCGAAGACGCGCTCCTTGATTTATTTTAACCCGGTTGAAATATTTCACTGCCTCGGCAGCATTGCCGAAATTGGCACCCTTGTTGTAGACAAGCACCTTGAAATACCTACGCATCTCCTTCTCAGCATCCTCATCAAGACGCATACCGTTCTTTTTAACAATATTGAGGAATATCGTTGCCAGTTCATCCTCGTTGTAGTCCTCAAAGCGGATTGTGCGTGTGAATCTTCTCTCCAAGCCGGAGTTGAGATTGATCCATTGCTGCATCTCACGCGGATAGCCGGCTGCTATGCATACCATCTTGCCTCTATAATCATTCAGAAGCGTCAATAGCTCCGGCATACAGTCTCTAGCTCCGAATCCACCGTCGTCAAGACCATACGCCTCGTCGATGAAGAATACGCCTCCAAGTCCGCGCTGCACAGTCTGACGGGTCTTCAAAGCTGTCTGCCCTACATAACCCATCACCATATCCGCCGGTTTCACTTCCAAAAGTTTATTGGAAGGTAAGAGTCCGAGTGAATAGAAAATGTCGCCCATAATGCGTGCTACAGTGGTCTTGCCTGTACCGGGATTGCCCAAGAATAGATAGTGGTCAAGTGGTATGTCAGGTTTACGCCCTTCGGCTGCCGCCCTCTCCTGCTCCACCATAATGGCATCCGCAAGATTTCTTACCTCTTTCTTCACGGATTCCAATCCTACAAGCTGGTCGAGCTGACGCATACATTCATTTACATCTACCTTACGCGGTGCCTCATAAGGAATATCCTCCGCCTCAATAGTAAATAGTGTCTCCTTGCTCAGTCCAGCCGCTATCTTACTTCTCAGACGCTTCGACATCCTTTCGCGTGTTTTGTCGAAAAGCTTGAGAGCGGTACGGGCATTACCGAAATTCTTATCTTTCATCGTCACCATCTCCTCAAATTTCTTTTCAAGGAGAGCCTTAGCCTCGTCGGTGAGTGTAAACTTCTTCTTTTCGGCGTGACGGATAAAAATCTCACACAACTGGGAGGGGGTATAATCATCGATATGGATACGGTGGGAGAAACGGCTTGCAAGGCCGGGATTGGCATTGGCAATAAACTCCTCAATCTCTGTCTTATAGCCGGCTATCACAGTTATGAACTTGCCTCCATCGTTCTCCATACGGGTCATCAGAGCCTCCACGGCAGCCACACCGTCAGCATCCCTATCAGAAGGATTATTCATCGGGATAAGGTTGTATGCCTCATCAATAAACAGGATGCCACCCATAGCCTCATTCACCGCCTTATCCATATTGATACCGGCAGAGTTAGCCATGCTGTCGAGGAGGGTCTTGCGCTCACGATGCACAACGTGACCTTTGGTCAGCACACCTATTGCCTTGAATATCTCCCCTAAACGTTTCGCCACTACAGTCTTACCCGTACCGGGATTTCCAGTTATGGCAATGTGGAGATTAAACAGTTCCGGGTCTGTTCCTCCTGCCTCCATCTGCATATGGCTGATCAGGACATTTCCGGCAATCTCCTCAAGCTGCTGCTTTACCGACTGCATACCCACAAGGTCGTCGAGAGTAGCTAAAATCTCCTCTATAGTCTTACCTTCTGATCCATCCGTACCCTCAATATCATCCAACGTTATCTCCTTAGGAAGGGTAGGATCGGCGGCGAGACGATCCTTCATTCTCATCTCTGCCTTAACAAAAGCATTACGTACCTCACGGGCGTTGCCAAACGTATCACCACGACTAAGATACATCTTTTTGAAGAAGTTTTCTACACCCTCCTCCGCATCCTGCGACAGCTTTATGCCGGACGGAGAGCTTTTCACCATACGACGGAAAATCTCCGTAAGTTCCTCGGCATTATAGTCACGGAAATTGATAACCTTGTCAAATCTTGAATCAAGACCGGAATTAAGTCTTACAAATTCTCCCATCTCTTTGCGATAACCGGCAACAATCACTACAAGCTTACTTCTGTTATTTTCAGCAAGTGCAAGTAGGGTGTCTACAGCATCCTTACCGTGGGAGTCATTTCCAAGCTGATATGCCTCGTCAATGAACAGAACGCCTCCCATAGCTTTCTTAAACTGTTCAGCCACCATCTTCGGAGTTTCTCCGATGTATGGAGAAGTCAGTTCATTTTTTGACACCTCCACCAGCTGACCCACCGGAAGGGCACCGAGAGCATTGAGGGCATCGGCAAACAGTCGTGCCATAGTGGTCTTACCTGTGCCCGGATTACCGAGGAACATAAAATGATGTTTGATTTTCGGCTCCCGACCTTCCTTAACATCGTCGGCTATAGAATTGGCTATGCTCTTTATGGCACTTTTAACCTCATCGACACCCACATACTTATCGAATTCCGCCATAACCTCGTCAAGGGTTTTCGGAATAAATTCCTTACCCGTCACGAACTGCTCCCCTATCACATTTCCGAACTCATTTCCCTCTACAGCTGTCAGATCAATCTGATAAGCACGGGCAGCCGCATCGTGTGCTCCCGCTCCGAGTGCGTCTGCAGGCGTCCTTACATCGTTAAGGAATATGCGCTTCAGCTTCTCCGCAGCTTCCGGGGTCAGACTACGTTTATATTTCTTATGGAGTATAATCTTGGCTATCTTCAACAAGCCATCCACAGAGATACTGTTGGTCTCAAAGAAGTAATTGATAGATGAAGCAGCCTGCTTATGCTCATTGAAATACTTCCGCAGATTGGTGTCACCGGTAATAATCACCACCGGTTTATCCGATTGTTCCCTCCAACTGCGGATAAGTGGCAGGAGATAGTCTATCTCGTTTATGTCGGTAAGATCACCATCTCCCGTAAGTTTCTGAGCCTCCTCGAATATCACCACCGAATTGGTAAGTTCCGCCTCGTGCTTCTTCACATCTTTTATCCAAGCCTTAAAATTGACAGCGTTCACCACTACGGGTTTGGCAGACTTAACGATTCCTGCTTTATGAAGCAGTTCGGTGATTACGTTGGCTGTGGCTGTCTTTCCTGTGCCGGCATCACCTGTAATCACAAAACTGAGCTGCATTCTCTCCTTTATACCGTTGCGCCGGCAGAAGTCGGCTTTCCCCTTGGCTTTGGCAACGATATTGTCAAGACGCTTCACAATCTCATCCTTTTCGACAAGATCGCCGAGTGGTCCTGTCACACCCGTACCTGTTTGAGCGATCTGCTGACCGCACCATTTGCAAAACCGAGCTTCTGCCCGATTCTCTCTATTACATTTGCTACACTTCATTCTTTCTTTACATTTACGGGTTGTCGGTTACCTTTGGAATTGAGATAAGAGCCTTTTATAATGGTTGCCTCCGATTCCACATAGGCAGTGTCAATGGTGAGGGTAATCTTATCATTATCTGTCTTCTGAAGCACTACCGGAAACGCTTTCACATTCTTTGTCTCCATTGTCTGTACTGTGGCGCCGCTACGATATTTTATGTCCATATCCGCTTTCATCTTCGAGCCGGATGTGGAGAAGTCAATTGTCAGGGGCGTCCCCTTTACATCGCCGGAAAAATGCCCGTCAAGGAGTTCAATACCTGCCGGTTTAGCTCTCAACAAGGCAAAATCTGTATTGACAGTCATTCTATAAGTCCATATGCAGAACGCCGATGCACCCACAGCCAGCAGAACCAGCCATATGGTCTTCTTAACCAATTCACTGAAATCATTTTTTGCATACGTGACGTTTCTCTTGATCACACCTATAGGATATTCTGTGCCGGGCCACGCCGAATTACCCTGCGACAATAAGTTATCCGGCAATAGTTTCTTGCGAGAGTCGAAAGCCTCGCCCATTATAGTTCTTTCAATACCCTCATCAAGCGGCAACTCAGAACGAGTATAAATAGAACTGAACGGCTGGTTATTCCATATGCCACGGGCAAACATAATCAACATCACGAAGAAGAACCCAAGTATTATCCATGGCACTGCCGGAGTAATGAACACCACCCCCGCCTTTATAAGAGCAAAGGTTATGAAGCCGCCGATACCTCCTATAATGAGATTCTCCGTCTCACCCATTAAGGCAAAACCAACCAATATACCGACAGCCAAGCCTACCCACCAGCCCACAGTCTCCATCACATCTCCTATATCAGCCGCTCCGAATTTAAGCACTGTATAAACTCCTGCACCTATTGCCAAGGTCAAGGGTATGATACCTAACAAAATCGCTAACCAAGTCACGACTTTGCACTTTTTCTTAGCTGCCTCAAATTCGGCTTTAGCCGCTCGTATGGCATCGCTTTTCGGTTTGGCTTTTTTGACATATTCCGAGCCGGGCACATAGCGTGCAAGGAAATCATAATATCTGCTCAGACGCTTGAAATACGATTCCTTCTTATAATCGGCATTCAGCTCCTCTTGAAAGAAGAGAGTGAGCCAATCCGCTATCAGGGTCTGCTTGTCAGTATCAAGCCGCGCAATAGCCTGCGAAGCGGAAGTCACATCTTGCGGATTCTTTAATGTCATACCCCCGATTTCGAGTGGCAGGACTTCCCCTGCAAGTCCTGATGCCCCTTTCATTGTGCCGATTTTTGCATTATAAGGTCCTCCCTTCTTCATATTGTCTTCAGAAGTGATGTCCATACAATACTCAATCCAGCTTATCTGCTTACTATAGATACCACGAGCCAAAAAGTAGCGTCTGAGATTGGAAACACTAAACCCCCAAAGAGACACAGGATTATCAACAATATCCGACATTATCATACGACCTATCTGTTCCGGAGTGGCACTGTCTGACTCTGCAATGGGTTTATAGTCATACCCTACCTTCGGTAGAATAGTATATAGGATCAGCCCATACTTGTCATAGGAAGGACAAGATTTATCATCAGCTATCCCTTTAGCCTTACCTGCCAAAGCCGGATTACGATGGGCAAGCCAGAGAAGAAAATCATTCTTATTCAGATACTCATCTGCATAAACTTTACCTTCAGCAAATGCCTCAGCCATTTCCTCAAGCGTGTCAAGCTCAAAATATGACGCACCGGAACGGATAGTAGCCGGGAATATAAAAGGAAGTGCAGGATCAAGGGTATATGCAATCTCTCGCACACCAGAAACCCCATTTTTTCTTATGGCCTTTTGGAAATCCTTTATTCGATTTTTCAACCCTTTGGCACTTAGATATATCCACATCGGATAGTCTTTCTTACCCAAGGCTTTCTTATACTCCTGCGTATGCTCATAAAGTTCACGAGCCACATCCTGCTGTGTCTTTATCAGCTTGCCGTCAAGACCCTCGAATTTCATGTCGGGATTGAGGAGAAGACACGCTGCGAACAAGCCTGCATCCTCGTTGCCGGGATAGTCGAGTTCCACAAAATCGTCAATCTGACGTGCTAACTCCGGACGGTCAACGTTCATAAGCCAGGTGTATATCTCATCCCCTTTGTAGAGATAGCTTTTTGCCAATTCCTTATTAGCCCACATAATCTCACCAAGCTCTTTGGCATTGTGTGCTATTAGGTTATCGGTTGCGCTGAACACAATCTTAAACTCAGCAAGTGAATCGTCAACGGCGGTATCCTTATAGATGATTTCACCTTTTGACCATTTCACAATCTCGTCAAGTCCGGCACGGTTGGTGGGATTACGTCGGGTCAATGCTTTGATAAGCGACAACAGATGCTCACTCATCTCATTTTTCGACGGATACGGCAGCTCCTCTTCGAGCTTATCCTCCACAAGTTTCCTCTCGTCGGCAATCAGTCTACCCTCACCCATCCAAAGTGCAAGCAGGGTCATACCCATCGAGAAGAAGTCGGCTTTGGGTCCTACATATGTCGGTTTGTCGGTATAGAAAATATACAGCTCCGGAGCAGCGTATATTTTCGTCTTTCCGTTATCAGTAACAGTCTGACCGTTTTTATCTAAAATCTTTGCCAAACCCCAATCGGTCAACACAAATTGTGTATGGCTATCATCCCGATAAAGGAAGTTGGCAGGTTTCACATCACGGTGAAGAATACCGTGTGAATGGGCAAAATCGAGCGTGGCAGCCATACGCGCCGCTATCTCCTTCATCTGCTTCTCATCACCTGTAAGTTGCAGCGAAGCCATTGAGCCACCACTGCAATACTCCATTATCTCGTAGTCGTGTGTCTGACCTGTCTTATCGTCCTTCCAGACTCCGTGGGCGTATATGTCGATAAGCATACCGTTGCCACGAAGATTCATAACCCGTTCAAGCACCTCGTGATTAGGGTGTATCCCTAAACGATAGAGTTTCAAGGCAAAATTATTACCTCCATTCTCTATCTGGAATATCGTAGCCTCGCCCGAATTGGTGGAGATCACTCTAAGCACCTTATAAGTAATGCCGTCAATTATGAATTGAGTATAGGAAGTTACATCGCTTTTAGGAGTTACTGAAGAAGCAGCTCCGGTATTACTTACCTGAGGTGCGCCGCCCCAACCCGGCTGCGCTCCGTCAGCCCCCGTATTGCTTGCCTGAGGTGCTC